>VGEM01000088.1 GCA_016869315.1 Alphaproteobacteria bacterium
TGGGGCCTTCGCGCCCCGGCCCGTTGCACAACACAAACAGCAGCCAGGGGCCGTGCTCTCAACTTAAAAACTGGTCCGAAGAATCAGGGCAGGTCAAAGGGCGCGGACAAAGAATCCGAATTTAAGCTTTTCGCTGCCTTGTTCTATCACAAGCTGGACAAAGCATGCGATGAACCTTTCTCTAACTTCAGGATCGCGAAGCCCGGGATCGTTATCGGGCACAACCCGTTGGTCTTGTGACAGAGTATCAATAACATTGAGGGTCGCTCGCGCGAACTGCTCCGGCCCGAACATCCCATCTCCTGCCAAGCCCAGGTCAAGAAGCGCTTTTGCAGTGAGGCGGAAACAATTCCAAGGGTTATTGATCGGAGAGAGAGGACTTGGCGTCACAAAATTAGCGTGCCCATCAAATAATGAATGCAGCAAGAAAGATCCGCTTCGCCCGCACAAATTGATAGCCACGCACTGACGAATATTCGTGAGAGGAAAAACAAACTCTTCCAACTCTCGCTGCAGATTGCCTGCGCCGGCGTTTGCTGTGTCCATTGGACTAGGTGCCCATAGGACTAGGGCTTGGGCGCATTGAGGCCTCCGGTATTGGATGCGCTGCCGTCCATGATGTTCTGAAAGCGGTCTTGAAGCCGGTTGTAGTGCTCCATGCGCCAGTCGAACGGCACGTAGACGATGCGCTTGTTCTGCGCCCATTTGCCCTGGGCTGATTCGAGATTGTCGATCAGCGAATAGGCCCGCGCGGCTTCCAGCACTTTCTGGCCTTCGGGGCTGATCGCCCAGTAGCCCCATAACTTGGCCGCGGCGACGTGCTCGGCGCCGACCATCAGATAAGCGCCGGTCGGTTGCGCGATCACCATGCCGATGTCGACATGGGCCACCGGCGCGCCTTGCTGAATTTGCGTCCAGGCATCGGTACCGATCGAGATCGGAAACTCGCCGCCGATCACCCGCGCGCGGATGTCGGCATATCGCGAGAGCATTTTCGTATTTTGGGTGGAGACGACTTTGGTCAGCAGCTCCGCCGTCTGCTCCTCGCCCAAGGCATAGGACAGGAACACCCACGGCGCCGAGGTGCGCGGCATGGCGATCTTGCCCTTCCACTTGGGATCGAGCAGGTCGAGGTAGCTTTTCGGCAGGTCTTCCGGCTTTACCAGCCGCGTGTTGTAGGTGAGCACAGCCGGGTGGCCGTCGTGGGTGCGGATTCCGTATTCACCGAGCTGCAGCTCGGGCCGCACACCCAGCTCTTCGACCCAGTTCACCTTCTGCACCGCGCCCGGCGGAATCAGCTCGGCGGCGGCGCCGGTCCAGAACAGATCCATCCCCGGCGGTACGCCCGATTTGATGGCCATGATCACTTCGGCGGCCTTGGCAGTGTGCTGGCCGCCCGGCATCTCGACTTTGATCTTGGTGCCGTAGAAGGCATTGAAGGACTCGTCGAACAGCCTCACCTGGCGCGGATTGAGGGTGGTGCCCCAGACAATGACGTTGCCTTCCTTCTCGGCCGCCGGAATCAATGCCGCGACTTTCGCAGGGAGGTCGCGCGCCGCCGCGGCGGCGCTCAGCACCAGCGCAAGGCAAAGTGCGCGGATCATTCGGCCGCCTGGGTATAGCCCGGGTGCACGATGAAGGCTTCCGACCGCCGGCAGAAATCGGTGACCAGGCGCGCGAAGCGTTCGCCCTGATCGCTTTCGAGGCTATGTCCGGCGTCGTAGACGTAGATGAGGTGCGAACGTTTGATCTTCGCCTTCAGCATTTGCATGCTTTCGGCGGCGACGCGGCCGTCCTTGGTGCCGTGGGCAATCAACGTCAGTGCGCCGATCTCGGGCAGGCGATCGACCACCGCCTGATCGAACCGCACGCCGGGATGATAGCCGTCCATCACCTGACGATTGGCATCCTGCAGGTCGAGCGGGCGATCGTTCTTGGGCAGCCGGTCAGGATAGACGTACATCTCCCGCATCCGGATGGCGGGCTCGTTCGACAGCGGCGGCAGATGTGGGAAGCGGAAGCCGGCCGGGTTCTCGAGAATGAGCTGATCGATCCACTTCGGGCTCTCGAGCGCCACCCACAGGGCAGTCCAGCCGCCGAAGGAAATTCCAATCAGATCGACGGGCTTGCCGATCACCTTCTCGATGAACTCGCCCCACATCTTGCCCAAATCTTTCATCACGTTGACGCCGCCATGACGTGGCGTGCCGTCGAAACCGGGGCAGATCGGGCAGATCAACTCGAAATCTCGCGCCAGCGCTTCGAGTCCGTGGGCATGCCGCACGCTGCCGGCGCCGTGCAAATGCAACAGCGGCTGCAGCTCGCCCTTGGGGTTGATCGGTTTGCAGACGTGATAAATGACGGGGCCGGTCGACAGCTCCGCCCGTTTCACGGTCCAGGAGACGTCGGCGACCTTTTCGCCGGGAAAAACGTTGCCGGGCGTGGTCCAGTCGGGCGGTGCGAACTTCATGCCGCGACTCCTTTTGCGGTCGCTTCGCCCAGGTGCCGCGTCTTTGGGAACACCTCGTCACGCAGATACATCATCGACCGGCGCACGGCGTCATTCGGGACGTTGCCGATCTTGCAGGTGATGTTGAGTACGCCGTGGCCCAGTTCGCGCTGCAGGTTGGTGATCTGGCGCACGGCGGTATCAGGCGCGCCGCAGATGACGATGCCGCGCTCGATGCGCTCGTCGAGCGACATTTCCTGGGCGGTCTTAAGGCGGTTCTGGCGAATTTCGACCTGCTCCTTGTTGCGCAGATACCGCGTCTTCTGCAGAACCAGTTGCTGCGCCGTGCGCTGCCCACCCATCAGCACGGTGTTGAAATAACGAATGCCCTCGGCGAACAGCGCGCGCGCTTCCTTGTCGGTGTCGGCGATAACGCATTGCTGGGCGATCATCAGATGCTCTGGGCCGGGCGTCCATCCGTGTTTCGCGGTCAGCGCGCGATAGTCGGCGACTTTGTTCTTGGCAAAGTCCAGGCTCGGCAGCCGCAAAATGCCAAGCACCGACTTGTGCGCGGCGCAGAGCTGCAGCGACAAATCGCTATCGCCCGACATGACGATGGTCGGCATCTTCTGCACCGGCCGGGGCCAGATCGAGACCGCGCGGAACTGATAGAACTCGCCCTCCCAGCCGAAGGGCTCCGGCTCGGTCCAGCATTTCTTGATCAGATCGATGCTCTCGTACATCCGCCCGTAGGATTCGCTCGGGTCGACGTTGTAGGCGACGTACTCGTGCGGAATTCCCCTCATAAAGCCCGCCACCAACCGCCCGCCCGACAGCACATCGATCATCGCGTATTCCTCGGCGACGCGGACCGGGTTGTTGAGCGGCAGGATCGAGCCCGACTGCAACACGCCGACACGCTTGGTCTGATGCGCGATGATCGCGCCGATCAGGCTCGGGTTCGGCATCAGCCCATAGGGGCTCATGTGGTGCTCGTTACACGCAATCCAGTCGAAGCCGCACTCTTCGGCAAAAATTTTCTGGTCGACATGCTCGCGGAAATTCGGCGCGCCCTTGGCGGGATCGAACAGCCGGTTCGGCACCGGCCAGTCGCCGCCGGTACTGTCGGCAAAGTCGTATTGCATATGGTGGGTGTACGAAAACTTCATCGGCGCTCTCCCTGATCCGAGCATGCTAGGGGAGGCGCCCACGGCACGAAAGCCCGCCACGCGGGTGTCTCATAGGGCGAACTCACCGCCCGTCGCGCCCCAGCCCCGCCTCACCCAACCCCGTCAGCCGTCGCGCAAACAGCGCCAAGGCCACCAGCACCACAATCATATAAAGCGCGATCGCGGCGGCGCTGTTGTATTCGCCGTTGGTTTGCAGATCGAAGATCAGCGTCGAGACTAGCGGTGTTCGTCCGCCGCCCATGATCAGCGGCAGCGTCAAGTCGCGTGCCGAGAGCATGCCGACCATCAGCGCGGCGTAGAAGATGGCGGGCATCATCAGCGGTACGAAAATGTGGCGGAAAGCAGCAAAGGGCGACAGGCCGGAGACCCAGCCAGCTTCTTCCAGTTCGGGCGCGAGTTGCAGTGCCGCGCTGTTCATGGTTCGCGAACAGTAGGTCACCATGCGCGTGCCCATGGCCGCGATCATCAGCCAAAGGGTTCCGTACAGCGGCAGCCATTGATAGATGGCGATGCCGAACACCTGAAACGCGGTCGCCGACACCACCGTCGGCACGGCGGGTGCGAGGAACACCGCGGCATCAGCCCACTTGGCCAACGGGCTTCGGCTCCGCGTCACCACCCAGGTGAGCGCGATCGAGAACGAGATCGCCACCGTCACGGCGCCGATCATGATGCCGAGGGTATTGAGGGCTGGCTCGGCGAGATAGCTGAACCCATCGACAAAGCCGGCGAGGCTGATCGACTGGAAGGCCTCTTGCGATGGCGGCTGGAAGAACGGCGTCAGCGTCACCCAGGCGAGGGTGATGACGGGCAGTGCGACGGTGAGCACGAACCAGATGACGGCGTAACTTGTTGCCACGCCATGCCAGCGCCCCAGAACGACAGGGGCCATCATCCGCCGTTTGCCGCCGACAACGGCGAAGCGCCGTGCGTCGCGCAGCAACCGCACGTAGCCGACGATCGCGCCAATGCACAGCACAAACAGGATCATGCCGTAGACGCCCGCAGTGCCGTATTGGGGCAATCCGCCGGTTTCGACCAGGGCGCGATAGATTCGAAGCACCAACACCTCGCCGCCATCGCCGAAACCGATGATGGCGACGAAGTCGAACATCTCGACGGCAATGATGAAATAGAACACGGCGACGGCGAGAACAGCGGGCGCCAGCAGCGGCACGACGATTCGCAAGAAAACCTGCGGTCGTGGCACGCCGGCGGTGAGCGCGGCCTCTTCCAATGACGCATCGAGGTTGCGGATCGCCGGCAACAGCATGAACACCGCGCCCGGCACCAGCACCAGGCCCTGCAGCAGGCAGATCCACCACATTTGATAAACGTCGAAGGCCGGCGTGCCGTCGATCGAGGTCTGGCCGAGCAGTTGGTTGACCAATCCCGATGACGGGTTGAACAGCCAGACATACGCCATGGCGGTGATGAACCCGGGGATCGCGAGCTTGGCGGCGAGCGCCGCGAACAGCACGGTTTTCCATTTGAAGTCGGTGCGGCCGAGGATCCAGGCCATTGGTAGGGCGACCGCCATCACGACGAAGACGGTGCCAAGCCCGAGCTGGATGGTGCGCCAGAGGATGCCGGGCACCCGCGCATCGGCGGCGATGCGCCGGTAATTGTCGAGGGTGAGGCCAAAGACTTCGCCCGTCGGCGCGAAGCTACCGACGATGGTGCCCGACAACGACAGCGCGATCAGGCCGAGGGCGACGACCGTGAGGCCATAGACGACGCCCATGCCGCCACCGATGGAACTTGTGATGGAGCTGGCACGCTGCATCGCCGTTCAGTCGTCTTCGTAGGGTTTTTCGTCGGCGGCCGGCACGACGACAGACCGCTCGATCGGGAAATGAGCGCGCGTACGCTGGCCCACCTCGATCGATTGCGCCGGATGGGTCGCGGCCTGGAACTGGAGCGGTCCGGCTTCGAGCGTGTGCAGAACGGTCGCGCCGAGATAACGCCGCGCCGTCACCATGGCGGTTACCGTGTTGCCGGGCTCGGTCGCGTTGAGCCGCACGTCGTTGGGACGAATGCCGAAGTAACACCACGCGCCGGCACCGAGATCGGTGGCCGCGCCGCGCCGCGCCTCGAGGCGCCCGGCGCGGGTTTCGACGGTCGCTTGCACCAGGCCGCTGCCGACGATGGCGCCGGCGAACAGGTTCATGTCGCCGAGAAAGCGCGCAACAAAACTGTTGGCGGGCTCGGTGAACAGTGTCGGCCCATCGGCGATCTGCACGACTTTGCCGTGGTTGAGCACGGCGATGCGATCGCCCAATTCGAGCGCTTCTTCCTGATTGTGGGTGACGTGCACTGTGGTGAGCTTGAGCCGGCGCATCAGGGCGCGGAGCTGGCTGCGCAGCTGAATCTGCAGCTGGTGGTCGAGATTGCTGAGCGGCTCGTCCATCAACAGCACGCGCGGCCTGAGCGCGAGTGCGCGGGCGAGGCTGACGCGTTGTTGTTGCCCGCCGCTGAGGGTGGTCACGGGCCGATTTTTGAGGGCGGAAATTTCGAGCAAGGCCAAAGTCTCATCGACGCGTCGTTCAATTTCGCCCGCGGGGATCTTGTGGCTGCCGGCGCGGAGTGGAAACGCAATGTTCTCGAAGACGTTCATGTGCGGCCACATGGCATAGGACTGAAACACCATGGCCAGAGGCCGCTGATGTGGCGGCACGAAGATCTGCGCCGCGGCGTCACTCATCGATTGGCCGTCGATCGAGATCTTTCCCGATGCTGGTGTTTCAAGGCCGGCGAGACACCGCAGCAGCGTCGTCTTGCCGCAGCCCGAAGGTCCAAGCAGCACGAACACCTGTCCGGGCTCGATCGACAAAGAGACGCCATCGAGCGCCGTGATGTCGGCTCCCTGCAAACGAAAAGTGACGTGGACGTTGTCGACGGCGATCATGATGGATGATCGACGCCAGAGATTTGGGCGACATATTGGACACGGCCGTCGGCGGTGCCTGAATTTGGGGTCAGAGTAAGAATTCGTTCACTGATCATGCTTGAACATGAGATCGGCGCGCGAATTCTTACTCTGACCCCAAATTCACCAACGATTGATTCCATCTTCTTAAGCGATTCTCTACCCAGCCCGGCGCCGGTCAGTTGGCGGCGAGGGCAGTGCGCCGGTGTTGTCGTTCGAGAATACTGGTTGCGCCGCATGAGCTGCCGCCTCGGCTTCGACTACATCCTTGAGCGCGGCGTTCATGGCGGCGAAGCCCAACTGGTGCATGGTCTCGTGGTCCTTGCCCAACGTTCCCGCCAAAAGACCCGAAACGCGCAGGCGATGATGGACTTTGACGCCGCCCTTGCTGGGCGCGATACGGACCCATTCCTCGACATCCATCAAACCGGGCAGCCAGCCGCCATGGGCCCAGCGAATTTCGTTTTCGGTTTCAAGTTTGACAACGCGAGCCGACACTTCGCGATCGGCCTGGCGTCCGTCGGCGGTCATGAACCGGTAGGTGAGCACGATCCTCCGACCGACGGCGCGCTCGCCCTCGATAGCGATGATAAATGGATTCCAGTCGCCATACCGGCTGAAGCCGATCAGGTGTTTCCACACCCGGCTTGGCTTGGCGGCGATGAAGATCTCGGTGGCAATCTCTTTCATAGTTGCCAGCGTCACGTCCCGGCTCAATTCCATCAAGTGAAATTTGAGTGCTGGTTGATGCAAATTTTTCGATATGATCACCCGGCCGGTTGGGGGCCGGCTCGCTGATGGACACCGAAGTCGCCCGCACGTTCCTGTTGATCAACGAAACCGGCAGTTTCAAGGAAGCTGCCGAGCGGCTGAACGTCACCCAGTCCACTGTTTCCGCCCGAATCAAGCTGTTGGAAGAGACCCTTGGCCGTTCGGTGTTTAACCGCTCAAAGGCGGGGGTGCACACCACCCAGGCCGGCGTGCAGTTCCTGCGCAATGCCGAGGTTATGGTCCGCACCTGGGAGCAGGCACGCCAGGAGGTGGCGCTGCCGCAGGGTTTGCGCGGCCTGATCCGGGTCGGCGGCCAGTTCACGCTGTGGGAGCACTTCGTTCTCAAACTGATTCCGATCCTGCAAAAGTCGGCGCCGGACACCGCGGTGCGCGCCGAAGTGGGTCAGCCCGACCGGCTCTCGCAACGGCTGCTCGACGGCATGATCGACGTGGCGGTGATGTACGCGCCACAGAACCGCTCGAGGCTCGTGGTCGAGACGCTTCTGACCGATAAACTGATCTACGTCTCGACCGATCCCAAGGTGAAGCCAGGCCAGGACCCAGGCTACGTCATGATCGATTGGGGACCCGAATTCTTTGTCGATTACGCCGCCGCCTTTCCCGGCATGGACGCGCCGCTGGTGTCGGTCAACCACGGGCCGCTGGCGATGCGCTACATCCTCGAGAACGGCGGCTCGGCCTATTTTCCGGTGCGCATGGCGAGGCCCTACTTGCGGCGTGGGCGGATGTATCGGGTCGATGCGCCGGAATTCTCGCGGCCGATTCACATGGCCTACATGAGTGGCGCCGCCGACACCGAAGGTTTCAAGTACGCAGTCCAGGGCCTCCGCGAAATCGCCGGCCGGCTGGGGGGACGATGAACGGTTTTTTCGGGCATATCGCCGCGATCAGGTCGCAGATGCACGGGCCGGCGCTGACGATTTTCTTCGTCTGTCTGATCGCCTGGACGTTGACCAATCTCGATCAGTCCCTGTTCGGGTATCTGATTCCCGGCATTCGTGCCGAATTCGGGGTCGATCTCAACACCGTTGGCTGGATTCTCTCGGTGTCGTTTGGGTTCTCGGTGCTTTCGGCGATTGCGATTGGCGTGTTGGCTGATCGCTACGGGCGCAAGATCATGTTCATCGTATCCCTCGGCGCGTCCGCCTTCCTGGTCGGGTTGCAGGGCTTCGCCACCGATGTCTTCAGTCTTGGCGTGCTAAGGGCGCTGTCGTTCGGGATGAGCAACGGCATGGCGGCGCTGGTCATTACATATACCTCCGAGGCGGCGCCACCGCGCTACCGCGGATTGATCACCGGGTTCCTCGGGGTCGGTTATCCGCTCGGATGGTTCGTCGCCTCGCTCGGCGCCGCGCCGCTGATGACCGCGTACGGCTGGCGCGTCACGTTTTTTCTCGCCTTCGCCGTCGTTCCGCTGGCCCTGATCTTGTTCAGGTTCCTGCCCGAAAGCGGCCGCTTTATCGCGGCGCGCGACGAGGCTCCACGCGATCATTGGACGACGCAGATCAAACTGCTGTTCGCACCGGGCCTGCGGCGGCGGACGGTGCTCTGCATCTTCTCAATGTTCGCGTTCGGAGGCGCCTACGCCGGCACCGCGTTCTTTTTCCCGACATTCTACATCGAGGTGCGCGGGTACTCGGAAGTCGAGGCAACCTCGATCGTCGGCATGTCGTACTTTATCGGGCTCGGCGGCTATTTCGGCTCGGCCATTGTCGGCGAATTCTACACAACACGGCGAAATACCGTGACACTCTGGTATTGGCTCGGCGCGCTCGGATTGCTGGGCGTTGTCTGGCTGCCGGAGACCCGAGGCGAGGACATCCTCTGGTTCGGCATCATGGCGACGTTTTTCTACGGCAGTCAGGCGGTGCTCGGCGTTTTCATCAGCGAACTGTTTCCGACCCGGGTGCGGGCGACGGGTTCGGCGCTGGCCGGCACCGGCGGGCTCTATGCCGGATTCGCGGTGTTTCCCGTCGTGGTTACGTACGCCGTCGAGAGCATTGGCTGGCAATGGGCCTTTACGGTCATCGCCGCGCCGCTCCTGCTCGTGGCCGGCGCCCTGCTGCTCGGCATCGAGAACATAAAGTCCGGTATCGACCTGGAAGCGGCGAGCGACGTGCGCCCGTCACATCAGAGTTGAACCTCGTCCGGCCCCGGCACGCCGGCGCCGATGTCGATCCACTCTGGATTATGAATGGCGGTCACGATTTGCGATGCGCCGCGGTAGGCGCGCGAGCCCAGCAAGTGCTGAAAGTGAACGAACGATTTCGCTACCGGTGTATCGATGGCCAACGGCAAGGTGATGATGGCCGAGCGGTGATTCTGGCCGTCGCTCGACTCGAATGTGCGCATGGCGCGAAACCCGACCGGCCGGTTGACCACCTGCATCGTCACGGTATGGAGTGACGGATAGAGTTTGGGCGAATAGACGACGCGCATCGGCTCTTCGATCGTCCCCGTTCGCGCGGCGAGGTCGTAACGCTCGCTCCCCATGAGGCGGACGGTCACGCGCCCAGATGGTTCGACATTCATGATTGTGAGGTAGGGCTGGAATTCCGGGTGCGGGTGGTCCAGAAAGTCGCTCAAACGCGGAACCATTCGGCCAGCCCGGCAGGCTGCCCAATGCCCGTAGAATGCCGCGATTTCGGCATCGCCGGTGCCCGTCAGCAACCTCGCGATACTCGGGCGATTGCCGATGCGCCGGGCGTAGGACGTCAACCAGGTCCAGACATTCGACAGGCGGCGGCCGATCGGCGAGGCCAGCTTGCGTTGTTGCTCGATGTAATATTCGGCGCTTTTCTCGGGAACGCCAAAACCAACGTCGATTCACTTCGGCTCGAAGATCTCGTTGAGGTCAATGGCGACTTCATCGCGGTCGAGCGCATCGCCGAATACGAAGTACACCACTATTGACGTTGCATCGGCGCCACGGCGGAGGGGCAGGGACAACGACGCAACTTTGACTCGGCGGCCCTTGGAGGTGCCGTAGGCGCGGAGGCAGCCGAGGCCGCAGGGTACCGACAGCATGCGCGCCGTGAAATCGATCATCGCGGCGCGGGCGCGTTCGTTGTACCAGGCGGTCGCATCGACGCGCGTGAGATCACGCCCAAGCGCCGCGACAAGACCGGTGCCGAACAGACGAATCGACATGCCGCCAAGTCCGGTGACGTCGATGATGGTCGTATAGGGTTGAAAGCGGGGATCGACGTGATCGAGATACGCCTCAAGCGTCGGCACCAGAACGTCGTGCGACTGTGCGAGCCAGTGCTCAAAGAAATTCCCAAGCGCCGGCGGCAGCCCGCCGATGCGGCTGAATGTCGATGATGGCGTGGGCCCACTCATCACGCTGATATTAGCTCGGTTTTTGAGCCAAGCCGCAAGAGGCGCATCGCCTTGCGCCGACAACGGCCGCAGTGGAAACTGCTGAAGCATCTACTTGGGGGCCGCATGTTTGAAACCGGATCGCCGCTGGCGGTCGCCGTGCTGGGTGTTTCGACCATCGAGACAGCACAGGCTTTCTACGGCGATGTCATCGGGCTCGATGCGACACCGGTTGCAGTCTGGCGCGGCGGCGCGTTCGAGCGCCACTTCCAGTTGCCGCCGGGGTCGTCGGCTCGGGCCGTGATGTTCGCCAACAGCGGAGCTCCCGGTGATGGGCCCAGGGTCGGCCGGGTCCTCGCGCTGGAATTCGATGCTTCTGACCGCAGGCAGGTCCCGCAACCGGGCGATCGTACCTACCGCGGACTTTGGAATCTGAATTTTTATGTCGATGACATTCGCGCCACGACGCGTGAACTGAAGGCGAAGGGATTCAACTTCTGGAGCGAACCGGTCGGCTACGAAGTCAGTGCCAAGGTCGGCGCCCCAGTCGAGGTACTGTTCGACGGCCCCGATGGTCTTGCGATCAACTTGGTCGAGCTGACCGGCGACGAGACGTCGACCATCGGGCAACTGCGGCTTGAGGTGGCCAAGATTGGCAAGACCAAAGCCGGGTTCTCCCAGGTGTCGACCACCTCGCACAGTGTGATTGATCGCGACAAGGCGCTCGCGTTCTACACCGAGGTACTTGGGATGCAGGTGCGGATCGACGACATCCTCAACAAGCCCGAGACCAACCACTTCCTCAACCGGCCACGCAATGCGCAGACGCGGGCGACGTTCATGGCGGGGGCGCATCAATTCGGTAAAGTCGCGCTGTCGCATCCGCTCAATTACGTGGTGCCCGACAAGGTGCCGTTAGCGGTGCCGCCAAACATCGGCTACCTCGCGCAAAGTTTTCGCGTGCCATCACTCGCCTCCGCTGCTGCGGCCTGCGCGCGCGTCGGCGCACATGTGTTCAGTGGCGCGGAGGATTTGGATGTTCCGGGTCTCGGCCCGGTCCGGGCCATGATCGTTCGCAATCCGGGATCGGGTGCCCTCATGTACGTGTTCGAGTCACGATGACATTGCCGACGACCATGCGCGCCATGCAGATCGATCGTCCGGGTCCGCCGGAGAGATTGGTCGCGCGGCAAATTCCCGTCCCAACACCCCAGGCCGGCGAGGCGCTGCTGAAAGTCGCCTACGTCGGCATGAATCCGCTCGACGCCATGGCGCGCGCCGGCGGGGTCGATTTCCTGCCGATCACTTGGCCGTTTGTGCCCGGTCTTGAGAAGTCCGGCATCGTCGCCGCGGTGGGCCCAGAGGTCGACCCCAAGTGGATCGGCAAGCGG
>VGEM01000089.1 GCA_016869315.1 Alphaproteobacteria bacterium
GCCCTTCATGGACATGAACAACCAGCCAGCCGTCGTTCGGGAACTTGCGCAGCACGCAGGTGATGCGCCCGGTGCCCTTGGTCGGGTTGGGCGGCTCGTAGTCGAAAGAGAGATAGAACCGGCAGATGGCGGCATCGCCCCAAACGGAGAGTACGAAATTGTCCATCGAATAGGTCAGCTTGCCGCGCGCGGCTGACTGCTTGAAGTCGCGGTCGATATAGGCCGCCATGTCGCGTTTGGTGACGAGATCGGGCTGGAAGATGTCCCAAATCGTCGCGTCGTCGTGGATCAGCTTCAACATCCCTGCGGGATCTTGCGCCGCGAACTTGGCCCAAATCGAGCGAACGCGGGTCTCGATTTCTGATCGATCGTCCGTGGTCATGGCATCCTCGCAACTGGTTCGGACAGAAACGAGAACAGCACTTTTTCGGTGTCTCGCGGATTTTCCTGGTGCGTGAACGAGCCGGTGTTTGGAATCGTCACGGCGCGCACGCGCTTGATCTTGGCTTTGCCGACGGCTTCATAGTTATGGTAGGCGCCGCGCTCGCCATAGATCAGCAATGTCGGCGCGGTGATGCGGTGCAAATAGTTTACGACCACGGCAGTGCAGCCGCCATGCGAATTGCCGACGAGATCGAACGTGTCGATCCTGAGTTCGTCCACGGCCCCTTCGGAGCTTGCGCCTTTGCGCGATGGGTTGCGGCTGCACTTGCGGCCGTCAGCGCAAAGTCTCGACGGGTTGGCATGTCCTGAATCTCCCGGTTCGAAACCTGATCGGATTCGGATAGTTGGTCTAGGCGTCACCGATAAATAATAGTCGACTATATAAAAGTGAGGAGTTGCCGTTGGTTAGACTTTGAAACTATGCAGCAAAACGCCCGAAGTAGAAGTAATTAAATTACGTATGAGCCGGTCAGAGCCCTCAGAAAGTTCCCCCTTGTGCACTGGCACAATGGCCTTTGTCAGCAAAATCAATTGCTTGGGTTTGACCTGAATTGTGCGTTGCAAAACAATGACTTAACCAACCTTTAGCTTGCCGGTGATGGTTAGCGCTGCGATATAGCGCACAAAGCTTGGGCGGGTTCAGAGCTTCGCCCCAAGAACAAACAATTGGAGGGGACACAGATGGCCACCAAAAAGGCTGCCGGGAAGAATGGCGCGTCGGGATTGAAGCCCGAACAGCTCGTCCAATTCTATCGCGACATGCTGCTGATTCGCCGGTTCGAGGAGCGTGCGGGTCAGCTCTATGGCATGGGTCTGATCGGCGGCTTTTGCCATCTCTACATCGGACAGGAAGCCGTCGTGGTCGGGCTGCAGGCCTGCGCTAAGCCGGGCGACAGCGTTGTCACCAGTTATCGCGACCACGGGCACATGCTGGCGTGCGGCATGGATCCGAACGGCGTGATGGCCGAACTGACCGGCCGCGCGGGCGGATACTCGCGCGGCAAGGGCGGCTCGATGCACATGTTCAGCCGCGAGAAGGGATTCTACGGTGGTCACGGCATTGTCGGCGCGCAGGTGCCGATCGGCGCCGGGCTCGCCTTTGCTCATAAGTACAAGAACGATGGCGGACTCTCGTTCGCCTACTTCGGCGATGGCGCGGCCAACCAGGGCCAGGTCTACGAAAGCTTCAACATGGCAGCGCTGTGGAAGCTGCCAGTCATCTTCGTTTGCGAGAACAACAAGTACGGCATGGGCACCTCGGTGGCGCGCGCGTCGTCATCGCCTGATTTCGCGCGCCGCGGCGACGCCTACGGCATGAAGTCGATGTCGGTCGACGGCATGAGCGTAATGTCCGTCTTCGAAGCGGGCCAGGAAGCAACCGCTCATGTTCGCGCCGGCCATGGTCCGGTGCTGATGGAAGTGCACACATATCGCTATCGCGGCCACTCGATGTCTGACCCGGCCAAGTACCGCAGCAAGGAAGAGCTGCAGAAGATGCGCGAGCACCATGATCCGATCGATCGGTTGCGCGCCCATTTGGTCGACATCAAGGCGATGGACGACGAAGGCTTCCGCACGCTCGACAAACAGATCAAGGACATCGTCGCGGCCTCGGCCGAATTTGCCCAAACCAGCCCCGAGCCTGATCCGGCCGAGCTGTGGACCGACATTTTGGTCGCGGCTTAAGGGGGCAGGGACATGAGTATTCAAATTCTGATGCCGGCCCTGTCGCCGACCATGACCGAAGGCAAGCTCGCCAAGTGGCTGGTCAAAGAGGGCGACAAGATCTCGTCCGGCAAAGTGTTGGCGGAAATTGAGACCGACAAGGCGACGATGGAACTGGAAGCTGTCGATGAAGGGACCATCGGCCAGATCCT
Source organism: Alphaproteobacteria bacterium (assembly GCA_016869315.1). Classification (GTDB taxonomy): domain Bacteria; phylum Pseudomonadota; class Alphaproteobacteria; order Rhodospirillales; family Rhodospirillaceae; genus VGEM01. The sequence continues at coordinate 2,322 of VGEM01000089.1, forward strand.
GGTGAAAGAGGGCACCGAGGCCGTTCCGGTCAATCAGCCGATCGCCGTGCTATTGCAGGACGGTGAAAGCAAGGCCGCGATTGCACCGGCTGCGCCAAAGGCTGCGACGGTTGCACCGGCGGCCGCGCCGAAGCCGGTGGCCACTGTGGCTCCGACAACAGAACCGAGCTACGACAAGACCAAGATTCAAACCGTTCGCGAAGCCTTGCGTGATGCCATGGCCGAGGAAATGCGCGCCGACGCAAGCGTGTTCCTGATGGGCGAGGAAGTCGCCGAGTATCAGGGCGCCTACAAAATCAGTCAGGGCTTGCTGGAGGAGTTCGGCGCAAAGCGTGTCATCGACACGCCCATTACCGAACACGGCTTCGCCGGTATTGGCGTTGGCGCGGCCTTCGGCGGGCTGAAGCCGATCGTCGAGTTCATGACTTTCAATTTCGCCATGCAGGCGGTCGATCACATCATCAATTCGGCGGCCAAGACGCTCTACATGTCCGGCGGTCAGATGGGCTGTCCGATCGTGTTCCGCGGGCCCAATGGCGCCGCCGCGCGCGTGGCGGCCCAGCATTCACAATGCTACGCCTCGTGGTACGCCCACATTCCCGGCCTCAAGGTTTTGGCGCCGTGGTCGGCCGCCGATGCCAAGGGTTTGCTGAAAGCGGCGATCCGCGATCCAAATCCGATCATTTTCCTCGAGAACGAAATCCTCTATGGCCAAAGCTTCCAGGTTCCCGATGACCCCAACTTCGTTCTGCCGATCGGCAAGGCGAAAGTGGAGCGCGCAGGCGACCACGTCACCATCGTCGCGTTCTCGATCATGGTCGGCAAGGCGCTGGCCGCGGCCGAGCAATTGGCCAAGGATGGCATCAATGCAGAAGTGATCAACCTTCGCACCATTCGCCCGCTCGATACCGAGACGATTCTTCGCTCGGTGCAGAAGACCAACCGGTGTGTGACCGTGGAAGAAGGCTGGGCCACGTGCGGCGTCGGTTCGGAGATCGGCGCGCAGATCATGGAACAGGCGTTCGATCATCTTGATGCGCCGGTCCTTCGCGTCGCCGGCAAGGATGTGCCGATGCCGTATGCGGCAAATCTTGAGGCGATGGCCTTGCCGCAAGCGGCCGACATCGCCGCCGCGGCCAAAGCCGTCATGTATCGGGCCTGAGGAGCATTGCCATGCCAACACAAATCCTGATGCCCGCGCTGTCTCCGACCATGACCGAGGGAAAGCTCGCCAAGTGGCTCAAGAAAGAGGGCGACAAAGTCAAATCGGGCGACATCATTGCCGAAATCGAGACCGACAAGGCGACCATGGAGTTCGAAGCCGTCGACGAAGGCGTGATTGGGAAGATTCTGGTGACAGAAGGAACCGAATCCGTCGCGGTGAACTCGCCGATTGCGGTGCTGATTGGAGAAGGCGAGGACGCCTCTGCCGTTGCGGCACCCAAGGCTCCTGCGGCGAAAGCCGCAGCCGCGCCCGCAGCGACACCGGTTGCGGCCTCGACGCCGTTTACACCGCCGAAACTCGCGGAAGCCAAGACGGGCGACCGGATCTTTGTAAGCCCGCTTGCCAAACGCATGGCCAGCCAAGCTGGCGTTGATCTTGGCGCGGTCAAAGGGTCGGGCCCCAACGGCCGCATCGTCAAGGCCGACGTCGAGAAAGCCATGGCCGGCGGCGTGGTACGGCCGGCTGCCAAGGCCCCGGCTTTGCCAAGCGGTCCGGTGCCAGACTTCGGTCAGCCGTTCACGGCCGTGCCCAATTCGTCGATCCGCAAGATCATCGCCCGGCGATTGCTCGAAGCCAAGCAGACCGTGCCGCATTTTTATCTGACGGTCGATTGCAACATCGATGAATTGTTGTCGCTGCGTACGAAGCTCAATGCGCGCTCGGGCGCCGACTACAAGCTTTCGGTCAACGATTTCATCATCAAGGCCGTCGCCATGGCGCTCCGTAAAGTGCCGGCGGCCAACGCGACATGGACAGACGAAGCGATCCGACGCTACGACAACGTCGATATTTCGGTGGCCGTCGCAACGCCCGACGGCTTGATCACGCCGATCATTCGCCAGGCCGACAAGAAGGGCCTCGCCGCCATCTCGAATGAAATGAAAGATCTGGCGACGCGGGCCAAGTACAAGAAGCTCAAACCCGAAGAATTCCAGGGCGGCGGGTTTTCGATTTCGAATCTTGGCATGTACGGTATTCGCGAATTCTCGGCGATCATCAATCCGCCACAGAGCTGCATCCTTGCCGTCGGCAAGGGCGAGCAGCGGCCGATCGTCAAGAACGGCGCGATTGCCATCGCCAACATGATGACCTGCAATCTGTCGGTCGATCACCGGTCGGTCGACGGCGCGGTGGGGGCCGAATTCATGCAGGCGTTCCAGTCGATCATCGAGGAACCGCTCACAATTTTGTTGTAGGCGAGGGGATCGTGGCGACGGCCTTTACGCTACGTGATGCGACGCCGGCCGATGTCGATGTGGTGCTGAGCCTGATTCGCGCGCTCGCGCGATACGAAAAGCTCGAGCACGAGGTTGTCGCCACGCCGGAACTCATTCGCGATGCCTTGTTCTCGGACCCTCCGCGCGCTCACGGGGTCATTGCTGACGCCGGCGGTCGGGCGGTCGGGTTCGCGATCTGGTTCTACAATTTCTCGACCTTCGTCGGACGCCCCGGACTCTATCTCGAAGATCTCTATGTCGAGCCGGCGTTTCGGAAGCTCGGTATTGGCCGGGCCTTTCTGAAGTACCTGGCGGCGCGGGCCGCACGGGAAGGATGCGGCCGGCTCGAATGGGCGGTGCTGAATTGGAACGAACCCGCGATCAAGTTCTACGAGCAGCTTGGCTCGGTAGCGATGAACGACTGGCACGTACGGCGGCTTTCGGGCGAGAGCCTGAAGGCCCTGGCCGCGGCCTGACAAGGAAGTGAATCATGTCCGATCAAGGTTATGATGTTGCCGTTATCGGCGGCGGTCCCGGCGGATACGTCGCGGCCATTCGCGCGGCACAGCTTGGCTTCAAGACCGCGGTGATTGAACGCGAGCACATGGGCGGCATCTGCCTCAACTGGGGCTGCATTCCGACCAAGGCGCTGCTGCGGAGCGCCGAAGTTTATCATCTTATGAGTCATGCCAAGGACTTTGGCCTCAAGGCCGAGAACATCGGCTTCGATCTCGATGCGGTGATCAAGCGTTCACGGGCGGTTGCCGGTCAGCTCAATGCCGGCGTCAAAGGCCTGATGAAAAAGATTAAGATCACGGTGATCGACGGTCACGCAAAGCTGAACGGCGTCTCGGGCGCGCTGCGCAAGGTTGCCGTCAGCAAGGACAACAAGCCCGTTGCCGACGTCACGGCCAAGCATGTGATTCTGGCGACCGGCGCTCGCCCGCGCGAACTGCCGGGCCTCGAGGCCGACGGCGAATTGGTATGGACCTACAAACACGCCATGGTGCCGAAGGCGATGCCAAAGTCGTTGCTGGTGATCGGCTCCGGCGCCATCGGCATCGAGTTCGCGAGTTTCTTTCAGACGCTCGGATGCAAGGTCACCGTGGTTGAAGTGCTCGACCGGATTGTGCCGGTCGAGGACGCGGATATCTCGGCTTTCGCCCGCAAGGCGCTCGAAAAGCAGGGCATGGTGATCAAAACAAAGGCCATCGTGAGAGCGCTCAAGAAGGGCGCCGGGTCAGTGACAGCGACCGTCGAACAGGACGGCAAAACGGAACAGATCACCGTCGATCGCGTCATTTCGGCGGTCGGAATCGTCGGCAATGTCGAAAATCTTGGGCTCGAAGGCAGCAAGATCAGAGTCGAGAAGGCGCACGTCGTGACCGATGGGCTGTGCCGGACCGGGGAACCGGGAGTTTACGCCATTGGCGATCTCACCGGGCCGCCATGGCTGGCGCACAAGGCGAGCCATGAAGGCGTTATCTGCGTGGAAGGGATTGCCGGAAAGCATCCGCACCCGCTTGATACCTCCAACATTCCGGGTTGCACCTACTGCCATCCGCAGATCGCGAGCGTCGGTCTCACCGAAGCCGCGGCCAGAGCCAAAGGGCACGAGGTCAAAGTCGGCAAGTTCCCGTTCATCGGCAACGGCAAGGCCATTGCGCTCGGCGATACCGGCGGTCTGGTCAAGACCGTGTTCGATGCCAAGACCGGCGAGTTGTTGGGGGCGCACATGGTCGGCCCCGAGGTCACCGAGCTGATTCAGGGCTACACCATTGCCCGCACGCTCGAGAGCACCGAGGCGGAGCTGATGCACACGGTGTTCCCGCATCCGACCCTGTCCGAGATGATGCACGAGGCGGTACTGGATGCATACGGACGCGTGATACATATTTAGTGCAGTTAGAAGTAATGTCGTCCTCGGACTTGATCCGAGGACCCAGGGTTAAACGATCCGAAGGGAATTGGACCCTGGACCCTCGCGTCAGGCGCGAGGGTGACAAGGAAGGAAGGAAAGATGACCGCAGTCACGCCCATTAAGCCGCATAACCTTCGTCAGCCCAAGCCGCCCTGGCTTCGGGTCAAGGCGCCGACGTCGCCGGAGTATGCCGCGACGCGGCGGCTGATGCGCGAGCTCAATCTGCATACGGTGTGCGAGGAAGCGGCGTGCCCCAACATCGGCGAGTGTTGGAAAGTCAAGCACGCGACCATGATGATCCTGGGTGACATCTGCACGCGCGCGTGCGCCTTTTGCAATGTGAAGATCGGAAAGCCGGGCGCGGTCGACGCCGACGAACCCGCGCATGTCGCAACCGCGGTCAGCACGTTGGGCCTGACCCACGTGGTCATCACCTCGGTCGACCGCGACGACCTGGACGACGGCGGTGCCCATCATTGGGTTCAAGTGATCAAGGCCATTCGGCGCGAGACACCGTCGACCACGATCGAGGTTTTGACGCCCGACTTTCGCAAGAAGCTCGGCATGGTCGATCTGGTCGCAGCCGCCAAACCCGACGTTTACAATCACAATCTCGAAACGGTGCCGCGGCTCTATCGCACGGTTCGCGCCAGTGCGCGGTACTACACCAGTCTTCGCCTGCTTGAGCGGGTCAAGGAAATCCATCCCGACCTGTTCACCAAGTCCGGACTGATGGTTGGCCTTGGGGAAACCAAGGAAGAAGTCATCCAGGTGATGGATGACATGCGCGCGGCCGACGTCGACTTTCTGACCATTGGGCAATACCTGCAGCCAACCCCACGTCATGCGGCGGTCGAGCGGTTTGTGCCGCCGGAAGAATTCGTGGAGCTGCAACGCATCGCGACGGTGAAGGGGTTCTTGCAAGTCTCGGCGACGCCGCTGACACGCTCGTCCTATCACGCCGATGCCGATTTTCAGCGCCTCAAAGCGGCACGGGCGGCGCATCTGGCTCTCGACTAAATGCCGTCCCATCGCGAAATCCGCGTCCTGCCCTATACGCCCGAGCAGGTGTTTGCTTTGGTGGCCGACGTCGAGAAGTATCCTGAATTCTTGCCCTGGTGTGTCGCGTGCCGGATCACGGGACGCGAGTCAGACACGTGCTTCACCGCCGATCTCGCGGTTGGGTTCAAGATGGTCCGCGAAAAGTTTACGTCGCGGGTCACGCTCGCGCCGTCGCAGGCGATCAAGGTCGAGTATCTCGACGGGCCGTTCGCGCACCTGATGAACACCTGGTCGTTCAAAGAAGCTCCGAACGGCAAAGGCACTGAAGTCGAATTCTTTCTCGACTTCGAATTTCGCTCGAAAATACTGCAGAATCTGATCGGCCTGCTGTTCGAGGAAGCGGTGCGCCGCATGGTCGCGGCGTGCGAGAAACGCGCGTCTGAAATCTACCGCCCGGCGTCTTGAGCGGCGCTGTCCTCGGCGTGATCGAGCATCTGGCTGTGCAGCAGTTCGAGCGCCGCCGCGACGGCGGCACGCCGCACGTCCGTGCGCGAGCCCGCGAAAACGTAGCGCTTCACCAAGGCATCGGCGTTGCGTCGCGCGACCGAGAGAAATACCAAGCCCACGGGCTTGTCTTTGCTGCCGCCGTCGGGGCCGGCGATGCCGGTGACGGCAATCGCAAAGTCGACATCGGTCTCGGCCAGAATGCCTTCGGCCATGGCTGAGGCGACAACGTCGCTGACGGCGCCGAACGCCGTGATCGCATCCCGTGGGACGCCGAGCAGTCTGGATTTTGCCGTGTTCGAGTACGCGATCACGCCGCCTTCGTAGACCGCGGACGAACCTGGAGTCGCGGTGATGCAGGCGCCGATCAGGCCGCCGGTGCAAGATTCAGCCGCGGCGATTTTGAGTTTGCCGGCCTTCGCCGCGGCGATGACGTTCTTCGCCAGTTCGAGCAGGTCGGCAGGGAGTTGGGTCATGGTCGAAACTTCGAATTCGGCTCGGCGACGATCATGGTGCGGCCAATAGCATGTGGCACCGATGCAACGCCATCAAAAGGTTGCTGGGGAAAACCGGCTCTCAAATCTCAGGTTGAGTATGAGAATTATTGATATAAGCCATTGATTATAAACAACTCAGGTAGCGTTTACTTTCTCTTTGATCTTGCCGGGCAGAATCGGCAGGATGAGTGAATCTGGGTGTAGTCCTCCTGACCCGCGGGCGCCTTTCGCCGCGGCTTCGGATCGGTCCGACGGGATCGAGCGATCAGCCGGCGAAAATGGGGTCGGTGTTAGCTTGTCGACACGGGGATTTCATCTGGGTTCTCCCGGAAAATCAACAACACACGGGGGACCGATGACAACTGGAAAAGTTGAACCGGGACGAGGGGACCGCGTGTTTTCAGGTAAACGTCATTCCAAATTCGATCCACAGGATCGCGGTCTGAGCCGCGTCCAGAAATCGCTGCAACGGTTCTTTCCGGAACGGCAGTTGATCGTCCGATCAGGCGAACGGATGCGCTCGCTGCGTTTGTCTACCAACCGGCAGGCGGCGATGGCTGTGGTCGCGTCTGTTCTCGGCGGCTGGACTCTTTTGAGTTCGAGCCTGGTGATGAATCATTCTGAAGTTATTCGGGAAAAGAATACCAAAATCACCGATGCGCGTATGGGTTACGAGCAGCTGCTCGCCCAGGTGTCGATCTATAAGGACCGCGTATCGGATCTGGTGAGCGATCTCGAGAGCAACTACCGCAAGTCGCTGACGGTCGTCGACAAGGAATCCGACCTCCTGAAGGAGAAAGCGGCTGCGTTGGCTCAGGCTACGCCGCAGAAACAAGGCTTGGTCGAACGCATCAAGTCTAAAGCGAAAGAAGCGATCAAGGACCCCAAGGGCGTCATCACCGGCACCTCGGCAAATGTCGAATTGGCGCTGGATAAAGCCAAGCTTGAACGCACCCACTCCGATGAAGAACGGAAAGCGATTTTGGCCGAGCTGGGCGACCTCGATTCGTCGATGGTCGTTGTTGTCGGCCACCACAGCAAGACCCAGTTCATTGCCACCGATGGCCTGGAATTGCGCCAGGTGGTGATCGAACGCGATATGGTCGTCTCCGAACGCGACGCGCTGAACGATAAAGTGGCGGCTTTGCAGGGCCAGCTGCGCGATATGGAGAGCAACCAGTTGTTGCTCTACCACCGCTTCTCGGAAGTGGCCGAGACGAAAATCGCATCGATTGAATCGTCGCTGAGCGTGACCGGCCTCGATATCGACCTGCTGGTCCGCCAGCAGAAAAAGAGCGGCCTCCGTGCCCAGGGCGGGCAGGGCGGTCCGTTCGTGCCGGTCAATGCCGACAAGATGAACTCGGGTCCGCTTGAAGAGTCGCTCAATCGCCTGAACGGCCAGATGGACCGCTTGACGGATTTACAGTCCCTCCTGACACGCGTGCCGATCGACAGCCCGCTCCGGAAGTTCGAAATCAATTCTGGTTTTGGCGTTCGCAAGGACCCCTTCACCGGCCGTCCGGCTCAGCACCTGGGGCTCGATATGGCGGCGGATTTCAAGACGCCAATCACGGCCACCGGCGACGGGAAAGTTATCTTCGCCGATTGGGACGGCCCATACGGTCGTGCCGTCGTGGTCGACCACGGCATGGGTCTGATTACCCGCTATGGCCATATGTCTCGAATCCTGGTCAAAGTGGGCGATCAAGTCACCCGAGGATCGACATTGGGCCAGCTTGGCTGCAGCGGCCGCTGCACCGGCCCGCACGTTCATTACGAAGTTCACCACAACGGTAAGCCGATCAATCCACTCAAATTCCTGAAGGCCGGCAGCGATGTTTTCAAAGGGTAACGGGCGCGCGAACGGCGCCGAGCCGACGGCAGTCAGAACCGACGCCAATAAGGCGGTTCCGAGCATTGTCAGCGCCGCTCTCGCGATCGAAGGCAACATGACCTCGGCTGGCGAGATCCAAATCGACGGGTTGGTCAACGGCGACATCCGCTGCAAGGCGCTGATTGTCGGTATCACGGGATCGGTCAATGGCGAGGTTGTCGCCCAGACCGTCCGTCTGCACGGCGCGATCAAGGGCATGGTGCGGGCGAAGAGCGTGTTCCTCGCCTCGACCGCGCGCATGGCGGGCGACGTCGAGCATGAGAGTCTGGCGATCGAACCCGGCGCCTACCTCGAAGGCCATTGCCGTCGCTTGACCGAGTCGAGCGTGCCGAATCTTTCGGAGGCGAAGCGGACCGAGACGTCGCATCAGGGCCGCGAAAGCCTGCGTCTCGCTTCGCTAAAGCCGGCAATCGCCGCGACGTGACAGGATGCCAACCGGGATTTGAGTCGTGGGCGGCGGCAACGCCGCCCAATTCGTTTGCAGACCGGGCACGATGAAAGTTGCCGTCGCATCGCCGTCGTTCTGCGAGCATCCGACGCTGCGCGCTGAACTTGCCGCGTTGCATCCTGATGCAAAACTCAACACGACGTTGACCAAGCTCGATGAAGATCGCCTCATCGAATTTCTCGCGGGCGCAGACGCCGCCATTCTCGGGTTGGAGCCGTGTTCGGCTCGCGTGATTGACGCGTTACCGGACCTCAAGATCGTTTCCAAACTGGGAACTGGCCTCGATTGTGTCGATCTCGGCGCTTTGCGCCGCCGCGGAATTCGGCTTGGTTGGACACCCGGGGTCAACGCGCCGGCCGTCGCGGAGCTTGCGATAGCGCTTTCCATCATCGGCCTACGGCGTCTCGGTCAGCTCAATGCGGCTTTCAAGACTGGGGGAGATGTCAACAAGCGCATGGGGCGCCAGTTCATGGGGCGGGTGGTCGGTATCCACGGATACGGCGCGATCGGGCAAATCTACGGGCGGCTCGCTCGTGCATTTGGCTGCACCGTGATTGCCACCGACATCGTTGACCGTTCGCAACTTCTGAACCAGATCGGCGGGACTCAGGTCTCGCTTGATGAATTGCTGGCCACGTCCGAGGTGCTGTCGCTGCACTTACCGCTGGATAAGTCGACACGAGGACTCTACTCGGGGGTCGTGCTCGACCGCCTGAAACCCGGCTGTCTGCTGGTCAACACGGCGCGCGGTGGAATCATCGATCAGGATGCGCTGAAATTCAGGCTTATGTCGGGCCGCTTGACCGCGGCATGCGCCGACGTTCTGGCCGACGAACTCAACCCTGATCCTGAGCTTCTCAATCTGCCGAATTTCTTCGGCACGCCCCATGTCGGCGCCTCGTCCGAGGAGGCGCGGCTGGCGATGGGGCGCGTTGCCATCAGAGGTCTCATCGACAATAGAATTCCCTGATCCATCGCGTTCGCTCTACGAGTCGGCTCAATAAACCGG
>VGEM01000090.1 GCA_016869315.1 Alphaproteobacteria bacterium
GAGGCTTGGAACAAACTCACCGCCCAGCCCTGGCGCATCATGTCTATCGCGCTCCGCGATTGGGCCACCATCGGTCAGCATCAATGAGGGTTGGTATAAGGTCGCGAAAAGGGTCACCTCCAATTCAATGGTGGGTTGATGGATGGGTATTCGGCGGGAGCCCAGGAATTCCTGGACCACTGGCGATCATTGCCGCGTGTTGGTCTGGTTCCGCACATTCGCGACTATTTGGATCGCGTGGCGGCGCCATTGCAGCCCAATGTTTTGATTCTCGATGTCGTGTCCGAATCCAGGCTGGAAGTTCGGCTGTTTGGTACGCGCCTCGCCGATCTGACCGGCCAGGAGATCACCCGGACCAATGTGCTCGAGAACTACCCTGAAGAATTGCGGGCTGAGGTCGGCCTTGCCTGCGTGACCATGGTCAAACGACCCTGCGGCCAAGTATCCACGCGCGCCATTCGAACATCGGGCGGCTCGCTGGTGGCCGGTTCCAGCATCGCGCTCCCGATTTTGGTGGACCGGCAGATTCCGGGTGCAGTGGTGGCGTATACCGAACTCCGTGACACCATTGACGCGGACGGCTTGATGATTATGGTGCAAATGATCTCCAATCGTCAGTGGGTCGACATCGGCGCGGGCGTTCCCCCGGCTTGACTCCACGGTCGGCGCCAATCCAAATCGCCGCTCCTTTTCAACGGAGGCGGACATGGCCGATCAGCATCTCAATCAGGATTACGGCAAAGCGGGGTTTGGCGGCCGGCTCGATTTCGGCAAGAAGCCTTGTCTGTTGCATGTCGATTTCGCCCGCGCCTACATCGACAAAACCTGTAGCCTTTATGCTGGCGTCGAAGCCTCGGCCGACGCCGCGCGCGAAGTGCTGGCGGCAGCGCGAAAGGCCGGCATCATGATCGCCCACACCCGGGTCGAGTTCACGCCAGGGGGTGCTGACGGCGGCGTCTTTTTCCGCAAGGTGCCGGCTCTCAAGAATTTCGAGCGCGGCAGCAAATTTGGAGAATTTGTCGAAGGGCTTGAGCCCCTGCCGCATGAAGTGGTGATCACCAAGCAATACGCCAGCGCGTTCTTCGGGACAAATCTGGCATCGACCATGACCGCCGCCGGTATCGACACCGTATTGCTGGCGGGCTGGAGCACGTCGGGCTGCATCCGGGCATCGACCCTCGACGCCTGCCAAAGCGGGTTCGTGCCCGTCGTCATTAAGGAAGCCGTCGGCGACCGCCATCAGGCCCCGCATGATGCGAACCTGTTCGATCTCCAGGCGAAATACGCCGAGGTCCGGAGCAAGGATGAGGTCCTGACCTATCTGCGTAACCTCAAGAATGTGAATTGATCGCTGTGCTATACTGGGCGCTGCGTTGAATCCGTCGGAGGCGCTCAATGCCGTTTCAGGCCAAACACGATTTCCTGGTCGAGAGCAGTCACGACGAGCTATCGCGGCAGAACTATGTGCAACGCCTGCGCATGCATATCTTGAATCAGATCGGCGGCGGCATGCGCGCGGTCTACGACAAGCGGGTGAAACCGCAATTCGAAAAATCGCAAGGCCGCGCACCCAAGGACGAATACGAAGTGCACGTTGCCATGCTGTCCGACAATTACGGCCAGGTTTGGTCGACGATGATGCGCTCTTGCCAGGAAATGGTGTGGGACTCTGTCATCCCCGCCGTCGAACGCGCTCAGCCCAAACTGAACGAGCGCATTCGCGGACTCAATGCGCGATACGGCACGCTTACGCTTGATCCGTCGGTGAAAGTGCCGCGTTACGTCAGCGCCACCGATATTCACCTGATGCCAGGCAACTACCACACCGAACGCACTGCCGACGACGCCAGCCAAGGCGCGCTCTACGATCGCGGCCGCTTTGTCTATAACGGCGGCGCGGCTGGTCCCTATGCCGATGCCATTCCGCGCACGATCGCGACCTACATCCGTCGCAAGTGGCCCGACTTCAAGCCGGCGCAGGCGCTCGAGCTTGGGTGCACCATCGGCAGCTCGACGATCCCGTTTGTCGACGGATTTCCAGAATGCGAGGTCCACGCGGCAGACGTCGCCGCGCCCGTTGTGCGCTATGGCCACGCCCGCGCCGAGGCGCTGGGAAAGCGCGTGCATTTCCACCAAATGAATGCCGAAAGTCTCAAGTTTGCCGACGGAACGTTCGATCTCGTTTACTCGATCATCATGTTTCACGAGACCTCGACCAAGGCGTACCGCAACATCCTCAAGGAATGTCATCGCGTACTGCGGCCGGGCGGGCTGATGATCCACATGGAGCTGCCGCCGGTCGGCGACATGGACCCGTTCGAGGCGTTTTATCTCGACTGGGACGCCTACTACAACAACGAGCCCTATTATCTGAAATACACGCATGAAGACATCCGGGCGTGCGTCACGAATGCCGGATTCGGAAACGACAAATTCTTCCAGGTGCTGATCCCCGATCTGGCCCGATCACCGCAAGCGTTCGAGGCTGTGGTCGGGGGCGAAGTGATCAAGAAGACCCAAGTCGCCCGAGTCGGTGAGAGCGCCAAGTGGTTCACGTACGGCGCCTGGAAGTAAATCCATAAAACTGCTGCCCGCCACTCGGTTGCTCACGACGCGCGAGTTGAGCGCGTGCGCGCCGAGAGGCAGCTTTCCCCCAGGGGAAGCTCCGCGAACGTTGCCAACTGGGGATTCATGAAGAACACGCGCATTGCGCTGATCGGCGCCGGCATTGCCGGACTGACCGCGGCCCTGGCGTTGCAGCGGCGAGGCTTTCGGCCCGTCGTCTACGAGCAAGCTCCGCAGCTCGGCGAAGTTGGCGCCGGGCTAACCGCGTCACCCAACTCGACCCATGGCCTTGAAGACATCGGCCTTGGCCCAGGTCTGGCGCGTCTCGCGTGCAAACCCGATCGAGCAGGCGCGCTTCACTATCGGACCGGCGAAGTTCTGGTCGATCAGGAACGTGGCGAAGCGGCCCTGCGGCAGTACGGCGCGTACTACTACCAAATCCACCGCGCCGATTTGCACAACTTGCAGGTCGATGCCGTGCGCGCCAACGACCCGGCGGCCATCAGGCTCAACCATGCCTTCGCGGGATTTCGCCAGATCGGCGACGAAGTCGAAGTCAGCTTTGCGAACGGCGCTAAGGCAACAGCGGATGTCGTCATCGGCTGCGACGGCATCAAGTCCGAGGTGCGCGCGGCACTGTGGGGGCGGTTGCCGGCGCGTTTCACCGGGAATGTCGCGTTTCGCGGGCTGGTTCCGATCGAACGCATGCCGCCGGGATTCAAATTGACGCCGATGTCGGGCGCCGCCGTCGGAAACAAGCACAGCATGGCACGCTATCTCGTCCGCGACGGCACGTTGATCAATTTCGCCGCCTTCGCCGAAAAGAGCGGTTGGGAGAACGAGAGCTGGTCGATGCGCTGTGAGCTCTCGGAACTGCTGGCCGAGTTTCACGACTGGCATGAGTCGTTCCGTGTTTTCCTCTCGGCAACACCTCCCGAGAATTGCTTCAAGTGGGCGTTGTTCGATCGCGACCCTTTGCCGCAATGGACCAAGGGTCGCGCGAGTTTGCTGGGCGATGCGGCGCATCCCATGCTGCCGTTCCTCGGCATGGGCGCCGCCATGGGCATCGAAGACGGCGTGATTCTGGGGCGCTGCTTCGAGGCGGCGTCAACGGTCGATGAAGCCCTCAAGCGCTACGAAGCGGCGCGGCGGGAACGAACGACCATGGTTCTGTTGGCCTCACGCGCCGCGCAGGATCGCCTGCAGGGCAACAAGGCCGATGGGTACAACAAAGAGACCCACAAGAATGAAGAGGCCATGGGGTTGTTTGGCTATAACCCGCGGATCGTTCCGGTGTAGCCCCGCCCACGCCTCGATTGCCGGCTCAATCCCATAGGTGTGAAATCGCCGCGCGCCCTGACGTGACGCGTTGTGACTCCTGCACTACGATACGGCTACACAGAATCACGCTCTAGCGACGGAGGACATCATGGGTATTGTCGCCAAACCCCAAGTCGATCATGCGTTTCTTGCCAAACCCTCGCACGATGAGCTGGCGCGGCAGAGCTATGCGTCCAATCTTCGCATGTACACGCTTGCCACCATCGGCGGCGGCATGCGCACGGTCTACGACAAGCGCGTCAAGCCGCAATTCGAAAAGGCGCAAGGTCGCGCCCCGAAAGATGAGCACGAAGTCCGCAAGGTGATGTTGAAGGACCCCTACGCCCGAGCCTGGTCCAGCATGATGCGCGCCGCCCAGGAAATGGTGTGGGAGTCGGTTGTGCCGACCGTCGAACGGGCGCAACCAGAGTTGAACAACCGGATCGAGGCGCTCGTTGGTAAGCCGGGCGTCAACAAAATGGGTTCGCTGTCGCTCGATCCGTCGACGGTGAAACCGAAGTACGCGACCGCCGTCGATATTCATCTCATGCCCGGCAATTACGAAACCGAGCGCACGCCAAACGACGCCACGCAAGGCGCGTTCTACGATCGCGGCGTCTACGTCTACCAGGGCGGCATGGGCGGCGATAACTGCCATGGGATCGGCATGTCGCTCGCGACCTTCATTGCGCGCAAGTTTCCCAATCTGAAGCCGAAGAAGATTCTCGATATCGGCTGCACCGTCGGGCACAACCTGGTGCCTTACTGCGATGTGTTCCCCGATGCCGAGATCCATGGCGTCGATATGTCGGCCCCGGTGATGCGCTACGCGCACGCGCGTGCCGAGGCGATGGGCAAAGCCGTTCACTTTCACCAAATGAATGCCGAGAGCCTCAAGTTCCCGGACAATTCTTTTGACGTGGTGACGTCGGTGATCCTGTTCCACGAAACATCGCGCACGGCGCTTCGGCAAATCCTGAAGGAATGCCATCGCGTGTTGAAACCAGGCGGCCTGATGTTGCACATGGAACTGCCGCGCACGGCGACCATGGATCCCTACGATGCGTTCTATCTGGATTGGGACGCCTATTATAACAACGAGCCCTATTATCAGGCCTATACGGCGACCGACATGAAGGACGTCATCGTCGGCGCCGGTTTCGCGCCCGATAAGTATGTCGAGTACTTGATCCCGGATCTCGTTTGGTGCGATCCGGCGGAATTCGACGCTGCCGTCCGCGGCGATCTGGCGCGGGGCAACGCGCTGGCGCGGTGGGGCGAAAGCATCAAGTGGTCGACCTATGGAGCATGGAAGTAGGACAATGGCCGAACCGATCAAGATCAGACCCGTCAACCGCGGCAAGCGTCCGCACTTTTTCGACGACCCCGCCATCGATCAATTGTTCGCCATCGTCATGGCGATGTCGGCCGAGCTGTCGGTGCTGTGGGACCGGGTCGATACCACCGAGCGCCTGCTCGATCAGAAAGGCACGCTGAGTCGCGCCGACATCGAGGCTTTTCGGCCCGACGAAAAGGTTCACACCGAACGGACCGAACGCCGCAACGCCTACATCGACCGGATTTTCCGGATCATTCGCGAAGAGCGCGATTCGCTGGTCGCCCACGACAAGATGACCGAATACCGGGAATTGATGGACGACCTGTCGAAGAATTAGCTATTGAGTTGCCGGGAAAGTCGCCGAGCCCAAGAGGGCCGAACCTAAGAGGGCCGAACCTAAGAGGATTGTGATGTCAGAGCCGCAGATCAAGTTACCGCGTCAGTCGAAGGGCAAGCGCCCCTACTTTTTTGATGACCCCGCGATCGATCAAATGATGACGTTTCTGGTCGAGCTTACCGCCGAAGTTTCGGTGGTCTACGACCGGCTTGATACGGTCGAGCGCCTGCTCGAGACCAAGGGCACGATTTCACGCGCCGATATCGAGGCGTATCGCCCGAGCGACGCCATCGAGAGCGAGCGCGTGGCGCGCCGCGATGGCTATCTCAAGCGCGTCTTCCGCATGCATCCGCCGCAGGCGACTTACGGCAAGGGCGGAACGACGGCGAAACCTGCGCCCGCAAAGAAAAAGCGCCGGCGAAGAAGAAGACAAAGAAGCGCCGCTAGCGGATGAACACGACCGAAACGCTCGCCCGCCACGTCGCCAAGACGACCTACGCCGATTTGCCGGACTCGGTGGTTCGGGCCGCCAAGATATTCATTCTTGATACGTTCAGTTGCGCGCTGGCCGGCTCGACCGGCCCGTCATCGGACGAGACATTGGCAGCGGCTCGGAACTGGGGTACAGGCGATGCTGCGGCCGTGTGGGCGTGCAGCGACCGCCTGCCGGCGCCGAGCGCGGCCCTCGTCAACGCCTATCAGATCCACTGCCTGGAATTCGACTGTGTCCATGAAGGCGGCGTGCTGCATCCGATGTCGTCGTTGATGTCGGCGCTGCTGGCCGACGTTGAAAGCCAGGGGCGGCGGCGGAGGTTGCGGATCACCGGCAAGGATTTCATCGCCGCGGTGGCCACCGGCATCGACACGTCGTGCTCCATTGCCGTCTGCTCGAAGGCGCCGATGCGCTTCTTCCGCCCGGCCGCCGTCGGCGGATTCGGCGCGGCGGTGGCGTGCGCCAAGATGCGCGGCTTCACCGCGGACCAGATCTGGAACACCCTCGGCGTCATGTACGGACAGACGTCGGGCACGATGCAGGCTCACGTCGAGGGATCGAAGCTGCTTGGGCTTCAAGTCGGATTCGCCGCCCGCAGCGCCATCGTCGCCTGTGACTTGTCCGAAGCCGGAATCGAAGGCCCTAAGGATGTGATCTCGGGCCAATGGGGTTATCTGCCGCTGTTCGAAGGCGATTATGACCTGGAGCCGGCATGGTCGAGTTTCGGCAAAACCTGGCGCATGCTCGAGGTGGGCCACAAGCCGTTTCCCTCGGGCCGCCTCACCCACTACGCCGTCGATGCCTTGCAGCAAATGCAGAAGGCGCACGGGTTCAAGGCCGGAGACGTCGCAAAAATCACGATCGTTTGCCCACCCCTGCCCCATCGTCTCGTGGGGCGCCCCGACAAGCGAGACTGCACGCCGAATTACGCAAAGCTCAGTCTTGGGTTCGTCTGTGCGCGGGCCTTGATCAAAGGAACCGTCGATCAATTTGATTTCGTCGAGAGTGTCCTGCGCGACGAAGCGACCCACGATCTTGCCGCCAAGGTCGACGTCATCCTCGATTCGAATCCGGACATGAACGCCTTCGGGCCGCAAGACATTACCGTGAAACTGAACGATGGACGGTCCTGGACCACGACCATCCAGAAGGCGATCGGCGATCCGCTCAATCCGTTGCCGCGCGATCGCCAGATCGAAAAATTCTGGAAATGCTGGGACTTGGCCGCCTCGAAGATGCCGCAAGCCAACGGCGAGAAGCTGCTCGGAATGATCGATAATCTTGAGTCCGTTGCCGACGTCACTGACCTAGTCCGGCTGGTGACGCCGACGTAGACTTGACCTTCCTTCGGTGGGAGGACGTCATGACTCAGTCTCAGTTTGCCCACGCCGCCTTGGCGACGCCCATCCACGGCGAAGCCGCGCGTCAGGATTTCGTCAGGGATTTTCGCCTTCATCTTGCGACCCGGATCTATCCCGGAAACCGCGACGCGTATGCACGGCGCGCCGAGCCCGCGTTTCGCAGGAACCAAGGAGCGCCACCGCGGGACCGCCATGATGTGCGCCGGGCCATGACACGCGATCCTTATTATCAGCTATGGAGCTGTATGCAGCGTGCCAGTCAGGAACAGATGTGGGACTCGGTGATCGATTCGGTCGAGCGGATCGGTGCGAGACCGCCTCGTCCGACCCATACTGCCAGCGGCACTCTCACGCTCGACCGCGATCTCGCGGTGCCGCGATATCTCAGCGCACGCGATATTCATCTGCAGCCGGGCGGTTATCACGCCGAGTCCGGCACCGAAGATGTCGCGGCCGGCGCGGTCTACGACCGCGGCCTCTTCATCTACAGCATGGGCGCGCTCGGCAGCCGCAACGAGGATCTCGGCCTCACCACCCTCGACTATTTTCAAAAGCACTACGCCCATCGCACGCCCGAACGCGTGCTCGATCTTGGCTGCAAGATCGGAAACTCGACGCTGCCGTGGGCGCGGGCCTTTACCAAGGCCGAGGTTCACGGCATCGACGTTGCGGCGCCCTGCCTCAGATACGGCCACACGCAAGCCGCGGCGCTCGGCGTGCCTGTACACTTCACTCAAGCCAACGCCGAGGCCACGAGCTTCGGCACGGGCAGCTTCGACGTCATTGTGTCCCATTTCTTTATGCATGAAACGTCGCGGACGGCCATCAGGCGAATCTTTGCCGAGTGCCATTGGCTGTTGAAGCCTGGGGGTATCATGCTTCACCTCGACATTGGCCCTGCGGCCGCGGCAGAGCCGCTGCAGGCTTTTCTCGAGGAGTGGGAGGTTCACAACAATAATGAGCAATTCATGGGGGAGATTCGCGATATGGATTTGGCCGCGCTGGCGCGCGAGGTCGGTTTTGCCGCCGCGCATTTGACCAAGCATTCGAGCCAGTCCAGCGGCCAAGCCGCCGACGGTTACATCAATTTCCTGCAATGGCCAATTTACGTCGCTGAAAAATCACCCTGATTCGGATCAAGACTCGTTCCGAAAATCCTGTCCAACAGGTGATCGGCGGCACCCCGAATCCTCGCGATACGCCGCGCTGTTGCTCATGGTGTCGTCAGTCCGGCAAACCGGTATGATCGACCCTCAATTTTGGAGAACGCCATGATTCCGCAAGTGATGCACCCGATGTTCGCGAAGCCCGTCCACGACGAAGCGGCCCGCCAGGGATTCGTCAACGATTTCCGCGTGCACCTCGCGTCGCAGATATTCCCGGGCAATATCCAAGGCTATTTCAAACGCGTGCTGCCGGCCTTCGTGAAAGAGAACAAGCGCGAGCCCAAGGACCGCCATGAAGTGCGCCGGGTCATGACCAAGGATCCGTATTACCAGCTCTGGAGCGCCATGCAGCGCTCGAGCCAGGAGATGATCTGGGACTCGGTGATCGACTCTGTCGAACGGCAATTGCCCGACCTGATCGCCAAGGCGGCGGCTTTGAAGGGCAAGGGCTCGCTGACCATCGATCCCAAACTCGAAATCCCCCGCTACAACACGGCGGCCGACATTCACCTTCAGCCCGGCGCCTATCACGGCGAGGCCGGCCAGAACGATCTTTCCGCCGGCGCCATCTACGACCGCGGCACATTCATCTATTCCATGGGCGCGTTGGGCGAGCACAACGACGGCCTCGGCCGCATCTTGCACGGCTTCTTCCGCAAGCAGTGGCCAGACCGCAAAATCGAGCGTGTGCTCGACATGGGCTGCACCATCGGCGGCTCGGTCAGCTATTGGTCGCAAAAGGAACCGAACGTCGAGTTCCATGCGGTCGATCTCGGCGCGGCGTGCCTGCGATATGGCCACGCGCGGGCAAAAGCGGTCGGCGCCAACGTTCATTTCAGCCAGCAGAACGCCGAAAAGACGAACTTCCCGGATGCGAGCTTCGACCTCGTCACCTCGCACATCCTGCTGCACGAGACATCGCGGCCGGCGATTCACAACATCATGAAAGAGTGCCATCGCCTCTTGAAGCCGGGCGGGCTGATGTTGCATCTCGACCTGCCACAGGCGGCCGGACAGTCGCCGCTCGAAGGATTCCTGTGGGAGTGGGAAGTCTATAACAACAACGAACACTTCTATGGCCAGCTTCGCGAACTCGATGTCGCCGAGGTCTGCGCCAAGGCGGGCTTCGACAAGGCCACATTCAAGATTCATCAGGTGTCGAGCACGTGGGACGACGGACAGACGCCCTATTCGGACGAGAACTTCACATTCCCGGTCTATACGGCCGAGAAATAATCAACACACAGAACGCAAACGCACAGAACACAAGAACACAGAACTTAGGGGAGAACGCGCCATGGCCGAGGCCGAGAAGAAGCCGATCAAGCTGCCAAGAACCGCCAAGGGAAAGAAGCCGATCTATTTCGACCCGACCACCGACAAGCTGTTGTCGATGGTGCTGACGCTGATGGGAGAGCTGTCGGTCGTGCGCGACCGCCTTGATACGGTCGAGCGTCTCGCCGAGAAAAAGGGCGTGTTCAAGGTCGACGACATCGAGACCTACGATATCCCCGAGGACGTCAACAAGATCCGGATGGAGCGCCGCTCGGCCTACATTGCCCGCGTCCTCAAGTGCGTCCAGGACGAGCTTGACCAGTTGCAGCAACAGGGCGACGGCATGAACGTCGATCTGCCCCAGTAGCAGGAGCCGCTGATGGCCCAGGCTGCCCACGGCGTTCTGGCGCCGACCGTCCACGATGAGGCCGCGCGCAATGCGTTCGTGCAGTCTTTCCGCCGGCACTTGGCCGAGGAGGTGTTGCCGGGGGTGCCGAATGCCTATCGGACGCGGATCGAACCCGCGTTCGTCAAGGCCAAGGGGCGTGCGCCGCAACATCGGCGCGAGCTCAGACCGTGGATGACCGCCGATCCGTAATATCAGCTTTGGAGCTGCATGCAGCGCACCAGCCAGGAACTGATGTGGGATTCGGCGATCGATTCCGTCGAGCGGAGCCTGCCGGATTTGATTCACCGGACAAAGTTTGGCAACGGCCCGGGCACACTCAGAGTGAGCGGCGCGTTTGAAGTTCCGCGCTATCACACCGCCGCCGACATCCACATTCAAACCGGCGCCTATCACACCGACAATTGCTCTGACGATGTCGCCGCCGGCGCTATCTACGATCGCGCGCTCCACGTCTATGCCATGGGCCTGCTCGGCCCCGAGAACGACGCCCTCGCCCAACTGCTGATGGGCTATTTCGCTCAGCACCATGGCGGGCATGTTCCGCGGCGGATCCTCGACATGGGCTGCGCGATCGGCAATTGCACGGTGCCGTGGGCGCCCGCCTTCCCTCAGGCGGAGGTGTACGGCATCGACATCGGCGCGCCGTACGTTCGCTATGCCCATGGCCGGGCGAAATCGCTTGGGGTGCCGGTCTCTTTCAGTCAGCAGAATGCCGAGCGCACCGACTTCGCCGAGGCAAGTTTCGATCTCGTTGTCTCGCACATTCTTCTGCACGAGACGTCGCACAGCGCGCTTCGAAACATCCTCAAGGAGTCCTACCGGCTGTTGAGTCCCGGCGGCACGATGTTGCACCTCGATATCGCGCGCACCGCGCATCGCCCTCCGCTCGAAGGTTTTCTGCTGGAGTGGGAGGTCTGGAATAACAACGAACATTTTTATGGTTCGCTGGGCGACATCGACCTGGAAAAAGCGGCCATCGAAGCCGGCTTCGAGACGCAGAAGGTGCGGCTCGACTCGGTCCGGACCGGCGCCGACGGAGACAAGGGACCTTATGGCTCGGGCGGCTACGACTGGCCGATCCTGGTGGCGACGCGCTGATTGCACCTCTTACCGCGCGTCAGATTTGAATGGCTTTCACGCTTGGCCTGGCGCCGGTCGTGTCACGCTCTTTTCGCGAGATTGCAATTTATCTTTCAATTATAGCGTGCTATTGTGGACAGTCTACTACTTCCGGGGATGACGAAGAGGTGGCGCTACTACAATCCAAATGCGGGAGGACGCGATGAAAAATTTTGGCGCTTTGGTCGGTTTGATTTTTGCGGTCGTGGCGGGAACGAACGCGACGGCGGCACCGGTGCTGCTCTATTCGAACAATTTTGACGGCCCGGCATTCGTCAATCCGATCCTCGGTCCCGGCAGCTTCGGACCCGTGGGAAATGTCCCTTGGATTGGGCCAGCCCTGGGCCCGGTAGGAAATCAGTTTTCAGGCAATGTCGGCTTTCTTCCGCCGGACTCAGGCTCGGCCACGTCCACGCTAACGCTGACGGGGTTGCCAACGCATACATCGATCTCAATCGATTTCCTCGCCGTGATTACCAATACCTGGGATGGGCTCTTCGGCACATGTTGCGGCCCGGATAGCTTCAGACTGAGAGTTAGAGCGTTTCCCGATTAGATGGAATAACCCGAGCTGTTGAAGTAAGCGGCGCATTCTCGCTTT
>VGEM01000091.1 GCA_016869315.1 Alphaproteobacteria bacterium
AGCAACGCTTCGAGCTGCTTCGGATCGGTGCGCACCTGAGCGGCACGGTCGAGAGGCGCGCCGGAATAGGTGATGTGAACGCGGGTCACGGGCGGGTCATGCGCGATGATAGGGGTGTCCGCTCAGTATAGTGTGGGCGCGGAACAGTTGCTCGGCCAGCATCGGCCGGATCAGCATGTGCGGCCAGGTCGCGGGACCGAATGCCAGCAGATGATCGGCGCGGGCGCGGACGGCATCGCCGTGGCCATCGGCGCCGCCGATCAAAAAGGCGACGGCACGGCTCTGGTCGCGCCATTTCCCCATTCTGGTCGCGAAGGCGGCGCTGGTCTCGGCCTTGCCACGCTCGTCAAGGGCGACAACC
Organism: Alphaproteobacteria bacterium; assembly: GCA_016869315.1. Taxonomy (GTDB): domain Bacteria; phylum Pseudomonadota; class Alphaproteobacteria; order Rhodospirillales; family Rhodospirillaceae; genus VGEM01. The sequence goes on from VGEM01000091.1 coordinate 362, forward strand.
ACAGCACCTTCCGGCACCACGGCAAGCAGGGCATCGGCCTCGCGGTCCTTCCGTTTCGCCAGATCGCGCTCAGCTTTGGTTTCGATTTCCTTGAGCGCGACTTTCCAAGGGATACGCTTGAGGTATTCATCGAACAGCGCAGCCTCGGGGCCGCGTTTCGCCTTGCCAACGGCGGCAATGACGATCTTCACGTCCTCACGCGCGCTTCGCGGTCTTGGTCGCGGTCCACAGGCTTTCGATGTTGTAGAACGTTCGGACCTCGGGTCGGAAAATGTGGACGACCACGTCGCCGATATCGATCAGCACCCAGTCGCACGCCGGCTGACCCTCGCTGCGGACCTTGCGACCGAGCGCCTTCAACTTGGCGATGACATGTTCGGCCATGGCGCCGACCTGGCGCGCGGAGGCGCCCGAAGCGACGATCATGCGATCGGCGATCGAGGTCTTGCCGGACAAATCGATGGTCTGGATGTCGAGGCCCTTGTCGCCATCGAGGGACGACACAATTAAATCGACGGTGGATTTCAACTCGTCGGGAGAAGAGGAAGTCGCGATGTGTCGCTCCTATGATCGAATCCTGGGCGCGCTTTCGCGCAACGCCGTCCCCGACGCGGGATGCCGGCGAATGGCGAGATAGCTCCAGGCCGGCGGGTCCGATGTCAGCAAGGCGCGCGGATTGCGCTTGCGCCGGCGACCAAAGCGGATCGCCGCCGCGCCCGCCAGCGCAGCGTAAGAATACGGACTGCGATCGAACACAGCAATGGAGGCGGTTCGGAATACCCGCGTCCAGCGCCACCAGAGCGGAATCTGCTGCAGATTATCCGCCCCCATCAGCCAGACGAATGTGATGCGGGGAAACCGTCGCCTGAGCGCAGCCAGCACGGCGGCCGTCTTGGTTGAGCCAATCTTGCGTTCCAAATCGCTGACGACAATGCGGCGGTCGGCGGCCATCGTCCGCGCCCGCGTCATCCGTGTTGCCAGCGTTGCCATGCCGCGTACGGGCTTGAGCGGGTTCTGCGGACTCACCAGCCACCAGACCTGATCGACCCCGACGCGCCGCAGCGCCTCGACGCTGATGTGAAGGTGTCCCTCGTGCGCCGGATTGAACGACCCGCCCAGCACGCCAATGTATTGCTTCCGCCGATCGCCGAAACTGGGGAGCGCCATCACCACACCGTCGCGACGTCGTAGGATTTGAAGACCCTATCAATGCTGATGATGCCGGCGCTCTCGGCTTGGGCTTGCGCAATCAGAATTCGGTCAAATGGATCACGGTGGGGGCCAGGCAATAGACCTGCAATGCGAGAATGCTTCAAGGAGACCGCAAGTTCGAGGAATCCGGAATCCCTCACGAGCTCTTCAAAATGATCGACCACGACCGCGGCCTCAGGAACCTTGCCGAGGCGATATTTCACCCCAATTTCGTAAATGGAAACTGAACTCACGAGAATTGTATTTGCTTCGTCGTCGAGTGCGTCGGCGGCCGATGATGAAAGGCGCGGCGAATCCTGCCACCACCACAGCAAGGCGTGGGTATCAGCGATCAATTTCAAAATCGTCGCCTTCGCCTTCCCATCGGCGGAGTTCGTCTTCTGGCAGTGGTTCGAAGAACCGCGACATGTCGAGTTCGACACCCATTCGCTTCAACAATCCGCGGCCACGCTTCTCGCCGGGATCGAGAGGCACGAGTTTGGCCACCGCAGTTCCCGCTCGCGCGATAAAAACTTCCTCGCCCTTCTCAGCCTCAGACAGGAGCTTCGAGAGGTGAGTCTTGGCGTAGTGGACGTTGACTTGCTTCATGATTGGACTAAGGTAATTCACATAGATTAGCTAAGCAAGAATATTTCGGTTAGTCATATATAACCATTTGATATTAATAAACTAATTCCGGATCTGCCCGGTCCCGCGTACTTTGTATTTGAACGTCGTGAGTTGCTCGACTCCGACCGGCCCCCGGGCGTGAAGCTTGCCGGTGGCGATGCCGATCTCGGCTCCCATGCCGAACTCGCCGCCGTCGGCGAACTGGGTCGAGGCGTTGTGCATGACGATGGCGCTGTCGAGCCCTTCCATGAACCGATTCGCTGCCGCCTGATCCTCGGTGATGATCGACTCGGTGTGCGCCGAGCCATGAGTGACGATGTGGTCCATCGCCTCTTCCAAACCACCGACCGTCTTCACCGACAGAATCGCGTCGAGATACTCCGTATCCCAGTCCTGCGGCGTTGCCGCGGTGACCCGTTTGTCGAGCGCGCGCACGGCATCGTCGCCGCGGACCTCGCAACCGGCCTTGATCAAATCATCGATGATCGGCGGCAGCATCGCCTTGGCTACGTCACGATCGACCAGCAGCGTTTCGGTGGCGCCGCAAATCCCGGTGCGCCGCATCTTGGCGTTGAGCACGATCCTGCGGGCTTTGTCGGCGTCGGCCGCAGCATGAATATATGTGTGACACAGCCCGATCAGATGCAGGAAGGTCGGCACCCGGCTTTCCTTCATGACCCTTTCCGTGAGGGCCTGTCCGCCGCGCGGAATGATCACGTCGATGGCGCCGGTCATGGTCAGCATCTTGCCGACGGCGGCGCGGTCCGTGGTCGGCACGACTTGAACCGCCTCGCCCGGCAGCCCGGCCGCGCACAGGCCTTCGTGCAAAGCGTCGGCGATCGCCTTCGATGACCGCGCGCTTTCAGAACCGCCGCGCAGAATGGCGGCATTCCCCGACTTCACGCACAGCGCCGCGGCATCCGCCGTCACATTGGGTCGCGACTCATAGATGATTCCGATCACGCCCAAAGGCGAGCGCACGCGTTCGATCTTGAGACCGTTGGGTCGGGTCCAGGCCGCCATTACCTGGCCGACCGGATCGGCCAAGGCCGCGACCTCTTCGACGCCCTTGGCCATGGCATCGATGCGACCGTCGGTCAGCTCCAAACGATCGAGCAGCGAGTTGGACAAACTCTTCTTGCGGCCATCATCCATGTCGAGCCGATTGGCGGATTTGATGTTCTCCGCGCTGGCGCGAATAGATGCGGCGGCGGCGCGGAGCGCCTTGGTCTTGGTCGCATCCGCTGCGCCGGCGAGGGCACGTGCCGCCGCACGCGCTTTCCGGCCGATCTCGTCCATCAGCGTGTCGATGTCGCTCATGGTCAGCTCTCCATCACCAGATCATCGCGGTGGATGAGTTCGCTTCGGCCTTGAAAGCCGAGCAGTTTTTCGATCTCGTCGGACTTGTGGCCGATGATGACGCGCGCATCATCGGCCGAATACGCCGACAGCCCCTTGGCGATCACGCGACCAGCATGGGTCTTGATCTGTACCGCATCGCCCCGCTCGAAATTTCCTTCGACCGATTTCACGCCGGCAGGCAGGAGACTCTTTCCGGACGAAAGCGCCTTGGCGGCGCCGTCATCGACCACCACGATGCCGGCGGGTTGGACCGAAGCCGCGATCCACGCCTTGTACGCCGCCCGCGGCGAGGCGGCGGGCAGAAACCACGTGCAGCGTCCGCCATCCTGCAGCGCCTTCAAGGGATGCATCGGTTTGCCCGGCGCGATCGCCATGCGGCAGCCGGCGCCCATGCAGATCTGCGCCGCCATCAGCTTGGTGACCATGCCGCCCGATCCATGACCGGTGCTGGCGACCCCCGCCATCGCCTTGATCTCGTCGGTCAGCTCGCGCACCTGGGGCACGAGCTTCGCATCGGGATTGCCGCGCGGATCGGCGGTGTAGAGACCGTCGATATCGGACAGCAGAACCAAGGCATCGGCGCCGATCATCTGGGCAACACGGGCGGCGAGGCGGTCATTGTCGCCAAAGCGAATCTCGGACGTTGCCACCGTATCGTTCTCGTTGATCACCGGCACGGCCCCCAGGGTGAGCAACGTTTCGAGTGTCGAGCGCGCATTCAAAAACCGCCGGCGGCTTTCCGTGTCCTCGATGGTCACCAGTACTTGCGCCACCGTGATGCCATGGCGATCGAGCGAACTTTGATAGGCCTGGGTCAGGCGGGTCTGACCTGTCGCCGCGGCCGCCTGCTTTTCCTCGAGACGCAGTTTCCGGCCGCGCATGCCGAGGGGTCCGCGACCAATCGCAATGGCGCCCGAGGTGACGATCACCACCTCTTGGCCGCGTTTTTTCAATGCCGCGACATCGTCGGTAAGGGCATCAAGCCAGCCGCGATGCAGCTCGCCGGTGGCGTCGTCGACCAGCAGCGCGGACCCGATCTTGACGACCAGGCGCTTCGAGTCGGCGAGGCTGCTCATGGCTGCCAGCCCGACGATGTCTCGACGTCGTCTTCGTCGCCGTCGAGATCAGCGCCGCGATCGCGAGCCGTGGATACCGCCTTCGACAGCAAGTTCAGGATTTCGTCGCGACCCTCGCCCGAGACACCCGACAGCGCGTGGACTTTCTTGCGGCACGCCTTCTCAAGCGCGGTCAGTTTCTTCTTCTTCGTCTCTGCATCAAGGGCATCGCATTTGTTGAGAGCGATGATTTCCGTCTTGCGAGCAAGGCCGCCGCCATAAGCTTTCAATTCCCGGCGCACAATCTTGTACGCCGCCGCGACGTCCTCTTCGGTGCCGTCGACAAGATGCAACAGCACGGCGCAACGTTCGACATGGCCGAGGAAGCGATCGCCAAGACCGGCGCCTTCGTGGGCGCCTTCGATCAGGCCGGGGATGTCGGCGATGATGAACTCGAAATCGCCGACGGTCGCGACGCCCAGGTTGGGGTGCAATGTCGTGAACGGATAGTCGGCGATCTTGGGCCGCGCCCGCGTTACCACCGATAGAAACGTCGATTTTCCCGCGTTGGGCAAACCCACCAGGCCGACGTCGGCGATGAGCTTCAGCCGGAGCCACACCCACATCTCCTTGCCGGCCAATCCCGGGTTGGCGTAGTCCGGCGCGCGGTTCGACGGCCCCTTGAAGTGGGTGTTGCCGAACCCGCCGTTGCCGCCTTCGAGCAACACGATCCGGTCGCCGTCCCTGGCGAGATCGGCGAACACCGTCTCGTTGTCTTCGGCGATGATTTCGGTGCCGACCGGCACCTTGATGACCGTGTCCTTGCCGTTACGCCCGGCCTGGTTCTTGCCGGCGCCGTCGACGCCGCGCTCTGCCTTGAAATGCTGGTGATAGCGAAAGTCGATCAGGGTATTGAGATTTCGCACGGCCTCGAAAATCACGTCGCCGCCACGACCGCCATCGCCGCCGTCGGGACCGCCGAACTCGACGAACTTCTCGCGGCGAAAGCCGACGCAGCCGTTGCCGCCATCGCCGGAGCGCACGTAGATCTTGGCTTGATCGAGGAACTTCATGACGCTTCTCTATACCCGCTTTGCCGCCCACGCGTCGCGGGTCAAGACCAGCATGTTGCACGACACCTGGCCACAACGGGCCTTGCTGTCGCGGCTTTCGATGCCGGTGCCGGCGAACCCGAGGCCAGCCAGGATGCGCGATGAAGCGGCGTTGCCATCCATGAAACCCGCAACCACCTTGGGCGCCCCCAGCCATCCGAAAGCCAGATCGACAATGGCGCGTGCGGCTTCGCTCATCAGCCGATGGCCCCAGAATTCCTTGCCGAGCCAGTAGCCCAGCTCGAGATCGCCGTCGGTGCGGCGGTCGACGCCAGCGCTGCCGATCAGAATTCCATGCCAAGTGACCGCAAAGGGGTATGCACGACCCTCCGCGCGCAAAGCATCGTGCGTGGCAATCCAGGATTCGGCGTAACCGTCGGGGTAGGGGTGCGGCACCGACCCGAGCCACCGCGCGACGTCATTGTCGCCGGCCAGTTGTTGGACGCGCTTGGCATCGGTCAGGGTGAACGGCCTCAACAGGAGGCGGTCGGTTCGGATCGAGAGGGTGAACATGGTCGCACCAAAAACAAAAAGGAGACGGCGATCCGTCTCCTTTTTTCATCTCTCACGGGACCGCCGGCGTGAGGTGCCGGCGGTGGAAGCCCGCCGGTGCTAGGCCGCCTTCGGCATCGGGTCGACCGACACCAGCACGCGACCTTCCTTGGAGGTGCGATAGCTGACCTTGCCGTTGACCAGGGCAAAGATGGTGTAGTCGCGGCCGAGACCGACGTTCTTGCCGGGGTGCCACTTGGTGCCGCGCTGACGGACGAGGATATTGCCGGCGAGCACGTCCTGGCCGCCGAACTTCTTGATGCCGAGGCGCTTGCCGCGCGTGTCGCGGCCGTTCTTGGAACTACCGCCGGATTTCTTATGAGCCATTGCCGTACTCCTTAGGCCGCAATCTCGGTGATCTTGACCAGCGTCAGATGCTGACGGTGGCCGTTGCGGCGGCGATAATGCTTGCGCCGACGCTTCTTGAAGACAAGCTTGGTGTCGTCACGGAACTGACGAACCACGGTGCCGGTAACCTTGGCGCCGTCGATCTTGGGCTTGCCGACTTTGTCGCCGACCATGATGACGTGGTCAAACACGACGCTGGCGCCCGCGTCGCCGATCAGCTTTTCCACCGCCAGGACGTCGTCCTTGCTGACGCGATATTGTTTGCCGCCGGTCTTGATAACTGCGAACATAGCCGTTGCCTTTGGACTCAAATGAAAACTGCGGGCGCCGGGGCCCGCATGTGAAGCGGGTGAATATACCGCACCTGCGCTTGAGTCAATCCTGGGGCGCGGGCACGGAATAGGCCTTAACGCTTTGGAAATCAATATGAAAACGGCTGTTCAGACGGGCACGACGACGACCGCATAGGCCCCATGGACGCAACGCCCTACCCCTCCAACCGCCTCTCCGATGCCGAAATCGAGAAATTGAGGGCGGCCGCGACCCTGCTCAGGAAGGCCGAGCGGCCCGTACGCATCCTCCGAGCGGTCGCATGGGCCCCAGAGATCGAGGAAAAATTCTTCGCTGACGGGGCGAAAGAGTTGCCGAAGGTGACCTACGAGCCGCTCAACGCCGAGCCGGTGCGCGAGGCGATGAAGCAGGTCCGCGCCATGGCCGACGGAGCGTCGCCGGTGCACGCCTGGCTGCGGCGCATCGCCGACAGCGTCGATATGGCGGCCGACATGCTCGCGACCATCGGCACCAAGGATTTTCACCGGGCCTCGGTCAGGCTCTACGGGTCGCCGCAGTCCGAGTTGATCAACTGCGATGTCCGGCCGCTCGATCTCGCCCGGATGCTCGACTACGTGCTCAGTGCCTATACCAACCTCGAAATCAATCTCAACGCCAAGGGTGAGTTCCCGACCATCACCGCGGCCGAGATGCAGCCGCGCATGCAGGCGATCTTGAAACGGCATTTCGGCGACCAGACGCCGGTGGTCGAAATTGCCGACCATCTCTCCTCGAAAGCGTTGGCCGGATCGAAGTACATCCGCCTGCGCCGCGACGCCAAGTTCTCCGACCGCGACCTGGCGCAGCTTGTCCAGCACGAAGCCTTCATTCACGCCGGGACCTCGCTCAACGGCGCGGCGCAGAACGTGTTTCCGATTCTCGGCGCCGGACACGCCGGTACGACACGCACGCAAGAAGGCCTGGCGGTGTTCGCCGAGTTGATTTCGGGCGCGATGGACCCATCGCGCATGCTTCGCCTTGCCGATCGCGTGCTGGCCATTCAAATGGCGATGGACGGCGCGGACTTCATTCAGCTCTACGAGTTTTTCCTGGATCGGATGCATGACGAGCATCAGGCCTTCGAGAACGCGCGCCGCATTGTCCGCGGCGGCATGGTCGAGGGTGGCGCACCGTTCACCAAGGATTCGGTTTATCTCGAGGGCGTCGTGCGCGTGCACAACTTTCTCCGCATCTCGGTGCAGGAGACCCGCGTCGACTGCATCCGCCTGTTGTTCGCGGGCAAGATGGATATCGAGGACATGCCGGCGATTACCGCGCTCGCCGAGCAGGGCCTGTGCGTGTTCCCCAAGTTTCTGCCGCCCTGGGCGAAGGACCTGCGGTTCCTGTTGTCCTATATCGCCTACTCGTCGTTCCTCAACCGCATGAACCTGGAACGGGTCCGCGACCACTACATCGAACTGCTTGGCAACTGCGCGCGCACTTCCGGTGGTGGGCCCGCGGCGTAGCCGGCGCGTCTGACAAGCTTCCTTGCTGTCGCCAGGGCGACATCAGGATATTTTCACAGCCCGCTCACCGCGCGCTCGATCCACCGTCCACAAAAAAATGCACGCCGGAAATCGCGCGCGCGGCGTCGGAGGCAAAGAACACGGCCGCCGCGCCAAGATCGGCAGGATAGGCCGGGCGCTTCAGCGGCGTGCCGCCATCGCGGGTTTGCTTGAGATAGTCGTCCTCACTGATCCGGCGCGAGCGTTCCATGCCGCCGGTCCAGGTACCGCCGGGATTGAGCGAGATCACGCGAATGCCGTGCGGACGGCCGTCGGCGGCGGCAGCCAGCGTCACGCCGAGCATCCCGGCCTTAGAGCACGGATAGGCGAAGGCGCTAGCCGAGCCGCGCCCGATGCCGGCAGTGTTGAAGTTGATGATCACGCCGCGCGAGGCCTTCAGCAGCGGCCAGGCAAAGGTCATGCCGAGAAACGCGCCTTCGGTGTTGAGCCGTAGCATGCGCATGACAATGGCGAGGTCAGTGTCGGCCAGCGCGCCACCGCCGGTCGCGCCCGCGTTGTTCACGAGAATGTCGAGGCGGCCGTGGGATTTCTCGATCTGACCCATGGCCTGATTCCAGTCTTCGTCCAGGGTCACGTCGAGCTTCATGTATTCGCCGATGCCGCCGGCATCGGCGATCAGGCGAAGCGTTTCCGATCCAGGTTCTGCGGTGCGGGCCTTCAAGGTACCGGCCTCGCGTTGCGACACCGAACCGCCACGCTCGCTCCGGCCGGTCACGATGACCGTTGCTCCCGCGCGAGCCATGGCCAATGCGCAGCCCTGGCCGATGCCGGATTCGGCCCCCGTGATCAGCGCGACTTTGCCCGTCAACGAAGCAACGGCCCCGGCCAGCTCGGGCGTGGCGTTCAAGTTGACGGGCGCACTCAAAACACATCTCCATCGTCGACCGCGACCGCTTGCGACGTGAAATAGACCGCAGCGTCGCTCGCCAGAAAGACGACCGTGTTGATCGCCGCGGTCAGCGCCGGATCGGCGAGCCCGTCGACCAGCACCGCATTGACGCGGACGTTGTCCTCCTTGGCGGCGCATTCCAGCGCCGCGCAGCGGGTCATGTGCATGATTCCGGCGGACGCCGCCGACGCGGCGGCACTGTCGCGCCAGGCGCGCTTGCCGGTCGCGGAGGTAACGGTGATGAAGGCGCCGCCGCCGGCCGTACGCATCACCCGCGTGCCGTACTTCATGGCGAGATACGTGCGGACGTAGGTCTCTTCCATGCCGCGACGAAAATCGGCCGGCGTCACCGTACCGATGGCGCCGCTCACGGTGGGTGCGGCGAGTGCGATGAGCGCGTCGTTTGTCGTCGGACGATTGGGTCCGGTTTCGAGCGCGGCCTGATAAGCCTCTTCGGTGACGGCTTCAGGGTACAGGCGCGCGACCCGTGCCCACGCCGCCGCAAGGCCGTCACCGATGGCCCGCGCCAACGGCCCCTCGGGTCCGAGGATCACGCAATTTTTTCCGGCGAGCTGCTGTGGCGATTGCGCTGCCGCATCGGCGAAGGCCGCCACCGACAGCGCGATGGCCGGCGCTCCGATCGCTTCACGGCGTCAGACATGGTCCATGTCTGTCCCCTCGTGACGAAACCGCGCTTTAGAAGAAATTCTTTCGCTGCTCCAGGCTCGTCAGTTCGTAATAGGTCTGCATGTAGCCGGTGCAGTGCGCCTTGAGTAGGATGTAGTTGCCGTCGGTCGTGGTCCACAGGTGATAGGGCGGGTGAATATCGGTGCCCATGTAGGCGTCGTCCTGGTTCTTTCCGATGCGGAAATGATGAGCGTCGAACGTCCCGGCCGCGACAGTGACTTTTTCCTGGCCGTAATAGGCGAGCAACATGCCCCCCGGACGTCGCAGCAGAACCGGGCCATCGGCGCCGCGATGGTGGTACGAACTCATCAGATAGTGCCCGGTGGTCTGCTCGCCGAGACCTTTCGACAGGTCGTATTTCTGGCAATGCATGGCGTCGTTCTGCATCGGATGCGAGGCGAACAGGCTGGGCCAGGTGTCGTACTCGAAGCGCAGCGAGAAGCGGCCTTCGCGAACCGTCCAGCCTTCACACTCGGCGTATTTTTCGGTGAAGCGGTACCATGACGATCCGACGAAGGCTTCGTCGACCGTCAGTTGATTGTAGGCGTCGATCGGGTGCCAGTCCTTGTCATAGCTGGTAAAATTATCGCGCAGTACCCGCGGGCTGTTCTCGTCGATGGCGCAGTGGGCGCGCAGCGTCCGCCGGCCGTCGGTGTGGACGGTGATGATAAACGTCTCGCCGCCCCGCACTTTGTCGAGAATTTCCTTTTTCTTCGAAGTGTAGCGAAGCGTGCCGCGGATCGTCGTGTGTTCCATGTTGCGTGCTCCCCGTCATGTGTTCAGAAGAAGTTCTTGCGTTGCTCGAGGCTCACCAGCTCGTAATAGGTCTGCATGTAGCCGGTGCAGTAGGCCTTGTAGAGAATGTAATTGCCGTCGGTCGACACCCACAGGTGATAGGGCGGGTGAATGTCGCTGCCCATGTAGTCGTCTTTCTCGTTCTTGCCGAGACGGAAGTGATGCGAGTCGAACGTGCCGGCGCCGACCGTCACCTTCTCCTGGCCGTAGTAATGCATGTAAAGACCGTTCGGACGGCGCAACAACGTCGGACCGTCGGCGCCGCGATGATGGAACGAGCTCATATAGAAGTGTCCAGACGTCTGAGCGCCGGGGCCCTTCGACAGGTCGAAGTTGTTGAGGTGCATGGCGTCGGCCTGGATCGGGTGCGAGCCGAAGGTGGCGGGCCAGCCGTCGTATTCCATGCGCAGCGAGACGCGGCCTTCGCGTTCGGTCCAGCCTTCGCACTCGGCGTACTTATCGGTGAAGCGGTACCACGCCGCGCCGACGTGGGCTTCGTCGACCGTCAACTGATTGAACGCGCTGACTGGATGCCAATCCTTGTCGAAGTTGGTGATGCTGTCGCGCAGCACGCGCGGACTGTTCTCGTCGATGGCGCAGTGGGCGCGCAGCGTGCGCCGGCCGTCAGTGTGAATGGTGATGATGAAGGTCTCGCCGCCACGAACCTTATCGAGGATCTCTTTCTTTTTCGATGTGTAGCGGATGGTGCCGCGGATGGTGGTGTGTTCCATGTGTCCCTCCCCACTGTGATGATGGGCGGACCTTACACGCCCCCGCTGGCGCGCGGCCAGAGATCGCGGCGCCCGAAATCGGCATGTGAGCACATGCCGAATCGCTCCAAATTTCGGGCCTTGACTGTTGGTTGAACGCCCTCCGGGCTTCGGGTAGGTTCCGCCACCCGTCGCGGGCCCCTGGGTCCCTCAGTCCCTAGATCCCGCGTTTCGACCTATATGTATCGCGATCCATATCGGCCTCCCGGAGAGGTGCCAGAGTGGTCGATCGGGCCGGTCTCGAAAACCGGTGTGCCCGCAAGGGTACCGTGGGTTCGAATCCCACCCTCTCCGCCATCCGCCTTCGCGGCTCCGCCGCTCTCGCCTGCGCGAAGCCGAAGCGG
>VGEM01000092.1 GCA_016869315.1 Alphaproteobacteria bacterium
CCTTGAACCCATCCTGGTGTTGGCCGCGGGCGGCGATGCGCTCGAAGCAGCCGACATCGGCGAAGCGTTTGCGTCGGCCGGCGCCACCCGCCTTCTGGCAACCCGGCTCGACATGACGCGGCGCTTGGGCGCCGTCCTCGCCGCGGCCGATGGCGGTCAGCTGATGCTGAGCGAGGTCAGCCTCAATCCTCACGTCGCCACCGGCCTCTGCGCCCTCAACCCCGTGTCGATGGCGCGCATGATCCTGCCGCCCGAGGAAGAGCTGCAGCCGCTGCCCGAGGCGGTACCGGCCGAGCCAACCCTCAAGCCGATCGGGCTCGGTCAAGCGAAACGTTGACAAGCCCCCGTAGAAATCGTTCGTGGACTCGATGTCGGTTCCTCCTCCCTCCCAACCCCGCCTCGCCGGCCGCCCGGTCAGCTCTACCAGGCGTGGACGTATCCTCGCGGTCGCCTCGGGCAAGGGCGGCGTCGGCAAAACGTTTCTGTCGATCACGCTGAGCCATGCGCTCGCGCGGCGCAGTCAACGCACGTTGCTGTTCGATGGCGACCTCGGCCTCGCCAACGTCGACATCCAGCTCGGCCTGATGCCGCGCTACGACCTCGGCACCGTGGTCGCCGGCAAGATCGCGCTCAATCAGGCAACCATGCATTACGATGCCGGCGGCTTCGACGTCATCGCCGGCCGCTCGGGCTCGGGCAGCCTGGCCAACGTTCCGCTGTCGCGCCTGCAGATTCTGGGCGAAGACCTCGCACTGATGGCCTCGCGTTACGACCAGATCATCATCGATCTCGGCGCCGGCGTCGAGAAATCCGTGCGCCAGATCGCGCGCGCGGCCGATACGGTATTGATCGTCACCTCGGACGAGCCGACCTCGCTCACCGATGCCTATGCTTTCATCAAGATCAGCGTGATGGAACGCCCGCAGTCCGACATTCGCATCATCGTCAACGCCTCGAACTCGACCCGCGAGGGCGAGCGCACCTATCAGACATTGCTCAAGGCCTGCACCGGCTTTCTCAAGATCACGCCGCCTTTGGCCGGCATCGTCCGTCGCGACCCCCGGGTGCGCGAAAGTATCCGCAACCAGACACCGATCCTGACCCGCTCGCCCACCTCGGAAGCGGCCATCGACGTCGAAGCGATTGCCGATCGCTTGCTGACGGGATAGCCCGCCACCGTCCATGACCACGATCCAGCCCGCGATCACGCCAACGGCGCCACCACCGACGGCGACACCGGCCGGGCCGGTCGTGGTGGTGCCGCAGCCCTCGCCCGAGCTCGCCCGCCTTGACGCCGGTACGGCACTCGAAGTGCTGGTGCTGGCCAAGGAACGTCAGGCGACCGAGGACGCCACGGCGAAGGCGGTGCGGCAGGAGTTGGCAACAAAGGAATTGGCAGCCAAGGGCGCCGATGCCAAGGCATCCACCTCCCAACCGGAAGCACGTGCCGCGACGGTTGTCGTGCGTACGCCTGTTGGCGACGTCAAAGTCCGCGTGCCGCCGCAAGTCGAAGCGCAAGTCGACAAGGGCGCCAAACTCGCGCTCGAGATCCTGAAATCGTCCGGCGGCCAGGTGACCGCCAGGATCACCGCCATCGATGGACGACCTCCGATCCAGGCGCTGGCTCAGCCCCTGCAAGCACCCGCGCTCACGACGCCGCTCTTGCCCGCCCTCAAGCCGCTACCGCCAACACCAACATTGCCCGTCGGCGCGGCCTGGTTCGTGGGCAAGCCGGTTCCCTTGCCGCAACTCCAACCGTTGGCAGCGTTCGTGATCAACGCGCCGACATCGACGACACCAACCCAGGGCGCGCCCGGACAACTGCCGCCGCTCTTGCCTGGGACCGAACTCGGCATTCGGGTGACGCAGATCGCCTTGCCTGGCGCAATGCTCGCCGCGGGCCAAGTCGGCACGCCGACCGGCGCTCCGGTGCCAGGCCTTCAGCAGGTCCCCGGGCTGGCGGTGCCGGCCGCTGCGTCTCCGGCCATGGCGCCGGTATCGGCAACGCCCCTTGTCCCAGGCTCGACCGCGCCACCAGGCCCGATACCGGCGCCCACGGCACAGGTTCCGTCGGCAACCGGCGTGATCGCCGGGACCGCGCCGCACGCCGGACAGCCCGCAGGCATCCCGACGCCGGGGACGACATTGGGGATGACACCGGGGCAGGCACCGGGGCTGACACCGGCGATCGAACTGCCAAGCGTTCTCAATCTGCCCCGACGTGGCGAGAATATGCCTCTGATGCCGCAGCCGCCGACCAACGTGCAACCGGCGCCGGCAATCGCGACCGTTGCCGGCACGGTGATTGCGTCGCCCACGCCCGAAGTGCCGGTCGTGCGGACGCCGGTCGGCGACATTCAATTCTCGACGCGCGCAAATTTGCCGGTCGGAACCCAGGTGGCATTCGACGTTACGGTTGCGGTACCACCCCGCGCCGACGGCGCGATCACGCTTCCCGCGCCGACAACCGGCGCGGCCCTGGCCCTGTCGCCAGCCGTCGGCTGGCCAAGCCTGACAGAGGCCGTTCAAATCCTGAGCCGCGCCGATCCGCAGGCGGCGACGCAACTCACCCAGGCGATTCCCGACGGTGGACCCCGTACCGCGGCGTCGATGATGGCGTTCGCGCACGCGCTCCGCTCCGGCGATTCGCGCGCCTGGCCGGGCGATACCGCGCTCCGCAATCTCGAGCGCGCGGGCCCCCGCGGCGCGCAACTCGCCGCAGAAATTTCCGGCGAAGTGCGCGAACTGTCGGCCCGCGTCAACGAAGCCGGCGGCGAATGGCGATCGCTGCCCATGCCATGGAACGCCGACGGTAAGATCGATCGCATCGCGCTGATCACCCGCCGCGAAGGCGAGCGCGAGGACGATGAGAGAAAAAATAAGGGCGGCCGCGGCGGCGGCACCCGGTTCCTGATCAACCTCGAGCTGTCGAACCTGGGCGAGATGCAGTTCGACGGCATGTTCCGTCGCGGCGCCAAATCGTTCGATCTCATGATCCGCACCAAGGACGCCCTGCCGCAAGCCATGGTGCGCGAGCTACCGGTGATTTTCGCCAACGCGAACTCGGCGATGGGCCTTTCGGGCGCGTTGTCGTTCCAAGTCGTCAAGAAATTCCCCGACCCAACCCAGGAGAAGACGAGCTTCGACCGGACGGGCGTGTGGGCCTGAGGAAAGAGTCCGCCAGATGAAACTAAGACTGCTGTACACCGCGCCCCGCGTGCGCTCGCGCTTCGGCGCACGCCATCGTGCTCCCGGCCCTGAGTTCGCGCTGCACCAGGCCCGCCGCGAGCGGCAGGACTGACGCAGCAAGCACGGCGATGGTCACGAGTGTCGCTGGCGTCATCAACTTGGTTAAGGAAGCCATGGCTGCTCCTCCGTGCGTTGGCCGCGGCGGCCGCGATTGCCGACGACCAAGCCGCCATCGAATGACGAAATTCTGAATCGCTCGACGTAGGCCGCGGGTGTCACCCTAAGCCAACGCGTGAAGGCGCGGCGCATCTGCTGCTCGGACTCGAACCCCGCTTTGTGAGCGACAGCGCCGAGCGGTAGTTGGGTTTGCTCGATCATCACGCGGGCCTGCTCCAACCGGGCACGCTCGACATACTTGGCCGGCGTGAGGCCGGTTTCGGCGGTGAACACGCGTGCGAAGTTGCGCGGGCTCATGCTGGCGCGATGGGCCAAGGCCTCGACCGAAAGGTCCTCATCCAGATTTTCGACAATCCACTCGGGAACACCGCGCAGCGCATCGGAATCGGCCGACTGCGCCAGGAGCGTTGCGGAGACTTGCGCCTGCCCGCCCGGCCGCTTGAGGAACATCACCATCCGCCGCGCCACGTTCATGGCGAGCTTTCGGCCGAGATCTTCCTCGATCAGCGCCAGCACCAAGTCCATGGCGGCGGTTCCGCCGGCTGCGGAATAGACGTTGCCTTCTTTTACAAAGATGCGATCTGAATGAACTTCAAGATCGGGAAAGCAATCGCGCATGCGCTCACAGTGCGCCCAATGCGTGGTAAGCCCTGTTCGGGCGAGACCTGCGTCTGCCAACAGGAAAGCGCCGGTGCACATCGACACCACACGTTTGGCCGATGACGCCGCCCCACGCAACCAAGCCATGAAAGCCGCATCGCCGCGGGCTTGATCGATCGGCTCCTTGTTGCCGCCGGAAATGACCAATGTGTCGATCGGTTGGCCAGGGTCGTGAATAGATCGATCAGGCACAATCTTGATGCCCATCTCGAGTGTGATTGGACCCGCCGTTGGAGCAATGACTTCAACTGCATAGATGTCATGACTGTCAACGCCATCGCGCCGTACCTGGTTGTTCGCGGTCGACAACAGTTCAGCCGCGCAAATCGCATCAAACCCGCTCAGGCCGGGATAAACGACAATGGTGAGGCGATGCGGCGCCTTGGCGGCGGACGCAATGAACGTCGCGGTCGCCTTTTCCCGATCGTGCCGGCTTAGCTTTTGTTTGGTCGCCATGGCGGACTCCATTGTTGAGGACAAAATGCCGCGCGACGGCCTCGTCCACGACCCGGAACATGCGATGCGGCGGCTTTGTCAGCAAAGACAAGCAAGCATCAATTTCTGCCAGGCCGCGGAATACGGCATATGTTATTGAAATTATTAGAGAATATTCGTGCGGCCATGCCGCGCGCATGCGCGGCACCCAGCGTTATCGATTTGCGAAGCGATCAAGAACCTCTGGTCCCCACGCCGGCGCGCGGGGTGACGGTTTCAATTTGCGTGGCAGCCCCTTCGCGCCATTGCTACGGTTGCCCCTCAGAACAATGCGAACGGCGCAACGCCGCCAAAAAAAGGGGACGAACGATGCCGACAGTCAGCCTGACCGTGAACGGCAAGGCAGCGAACGCCACCGTCGAAGGACGAACGCTGCTCGTCCAGGTTCTCCGCGAGACTTTGAAACTCACCGGCACCCATGTCGGTTGCGACACCAGCCAGTGCGGCGCCTGTGTCGTCCATGTCGACGGTAAGCCGGTGAAAAGCTGCACGGTGTTGGCGCTGCAGGCGGACGGCTGCGCGGTCACGAGCATCGAAGGCCTGTCGCAAGGCGCCGATCTGCATCCCATGCAACAGGCGTTCCGCGACTGCCACGGCCTTCAGTGCGGGTTTTGCACGCCGGGCATGATCATGACCGCGGTCGATATCGCCAAGCGCCACCCCGAGGCCGATGAGGCGACGATTCGCCGCGAGCTTGAAGGCAACCTTTGCCGCTGCACCGGCTACGCCAACATTGTCAAAGCGGTGCAAACCGGCGCCGCCGCCATGCGTCAGGGTTGAGGAGCGCGCCATGAACCACGTCGCCAACCCCACCGGCATCGGCGCTTCGGTCAAACGCGTCGAAGACCTGCGCTTCGTCCGCGGCAAGGGCCGCTACACCGACGACATCCGTCTCCATGGCGAGACGCACGCGTACATCATTCGCTCGCCCCACGCCCATGCCAAGATCGCGAAGATCGACACATCAAGAGCGGCTGCGGCGGCGGGTGTCGTGATGGTGATCACAGCAGCAGACCTCGCCAAGCTTGGCGGATTGCCGTGCGGCTGGCTGATTCACTCCAAGGACGGCTCGCCGATGAAAGAGCCGAAGCACCCGGTGCTGGCCGAAGGCAAGGTGCGCCACGTCGGGGATTCGGTCGCAGTTGTCGTGGCCGAGACCTTGGCCGCGGCGCGCGATGCGGCGGAGCTGATCGAGGTCGATTACGAGCCGCTGCCCGCCGTGATCGACATGAGCAAGGCGGCCGCGGGCCCGGCGTTGCACGAGGCCTCGCCCAACAATCAATGCTTCGACTGGCACATTGGCGATGAGGCCGCGGTCAAGGATGCCTTCGCCAAGGCCGCGCATGTCACAAAACTGGAGCTGATCAATAATCGCCTCGCCCCCAATGCCATTGAGCCCCGCGCCTATATTGCGGACTTCATTCAGGCGACCGGCGAGACGACGCTCTACACCTCGAACCAGAACCCGCACGTCATCCGCCTGCTGGCGGGCGCGTTCGTGTTCCAGATGCCTGAACATAAATTGCGCGTGATCGCGCCCGACGTCGGCGGCGGCTTCGGCAGCAAGATTTATCACTATGCCGAGGAAGCGATCGTCATTTGGGCCGCCGGTCAAATCGGCCGCCCGGTGCGCTGGACTTCGGATCGCAGCGAGGCGTTCATCTCCGACGCGCAAGGGCGCGACCACAAGACCGTGGTCGAACTCGCCCTCGACAAAGATGGAAAATTCATCGGCCTCCGCGCCGATACGCTGGCCAATGTCGGCGCATACCTGTCAACCTTCGCCAGCGTAGTGCCGACCATCCTGCACGCGACACTTCTGGCGGGGAACTACACGACGCCGGCGATCTACTGCAACGTGAAGGCTATCTTCACCAACACGGTCCCCGTCGATGCGTACCGCGGCGCGGGACGGCCGGAGGCGACATATCTGCTCGAACGCGTGATTGATCTCGCCGCCATCGAGACCAAGCGCGATCCGGCGGAACTGCGGCGGATCAATTTCATCGCGCCGAGTCAGTTCCCCTATCAAACCCCGGTCGCGCTGCAGTACGACACCGGCAATTACGGGCGCACCCTCGACATGGCGCTCGCCGCCGCCAAGTACAAGGACTTCCCCACCCGCCGCGCCGAGGCCAAGGCACGCGGCAAGCTGCGCGGTATCGGCATCGCCAATTACATCGAAGCCTGCGGCATCGCGCCGTCGGCGGTGGCTGGGGCCCTCGGCGGGCGCGCCGGCGGATACGAGAGCGGCGCGATCCGGGTCAATCCCACCGGCTCGGTGACGGTCATGACCGGCTCGCACAGCCACGGTCAGGGGCACGAGACGACCTTCGCTCAGATCGTGTCGGACAAACTCGGCATACCCTTCGATCAGGTCGACGTCGTACACGGCGACACCGCCCGCACGCCCTTCGGTATGGGCACCTATGGCTCGCGCTCGATTGCCGTCGGCGGCTCGGCCCTGATCAAGGCGATGGACAAGATCATCGCCAAGGGCAAGCAGATTGCCGCACACTTGCTAGAGGTATCCGACCAGGACGTGGTGTTCGAGAACGGCGCGTTCACCGTCGCCGGCACCGACCGCAAGAAGACCATTGGCGAAGTCGCCTTTCAGGCCTACGTGCCGCACAATTTTCCGCATGACAAACTTGAACCCGGCCTCGAAGAGCAGGCGTTCTACGATCCCAAAAACTTTACCTTCCCTGCTGGCACTTACATTTGCGAGGTCGAGATCGATCCCGACACCGGTGTCACCAAGGTCGTCGACTTCACCGCCGCTGACGACTTCGGCCGGATCATCAACCCGATGATCGTCGAGGGTCAGGTTCAGGGTGGCCTTGCTCAAGGCATCGGCCAGGCGTTGCTGGAACACTGCATCTACGGCGCCGACGGTCAGCTCCTTACCGGCAGCTTCATGGATTACGCGATGCCGCGCGCCGATGATTTGCCGATGTTCAAGATTTCGACCACCGACACGCCGACACCCTGCACCCATAATCCCCTGGGCGTGAAAGGCTGTGGCGAGGCTGGCGCAATTGGATCTCCTGTCGCGCTGATCAATGCCGTGGTCAATGCGCTGTCGGAGTTCGGCGTCAAGCACATCGACATGCCGGCGACGCCGCAAGCCGTCTGGCGCGCGATCCAGACCGCCAAGAGTAAGACCTGAGGAGGGCCACACCATGTACGACTTCGATTACCAGCGCCCGTCCTCGATGCCCGAGGTCAAGAAGGCCCTCGCCACCTCCACCGACGCGATGCCGCTCGCCGGCGGCCAAACCCTGATCCCGACCCTGAAGCAGCGCCTGCGCAAACCGGCCGTCTTGGTCGACCTTCAGGGTCTGCGCGGTTTCAACGAAGTCCAAAGCGTCGGCGACAAGATCGTCATCGGCGCCATGGCGACTCACGCCACCGTCGCCGCGTCACCCATTCTGAGAAAGCGCCTGCCTGCGCTTGCTGCCCTCGCTGGCGGCATCGGCGATCCGCACGTACGCAATCGCGGCACCATCGGCGGCTCGATCGCCAACGCCGACCCCGCCGCCGATTATCCAGCGGCGGTCGTGGCGCTCAATGCCGATGTCGTTACCGACCGGCGCACGGTAACGGGCGATGCCTTCTTCAAGGGGCTCTTCGAGACATCGCTTGAGCAGGGTGAATTGATCACCTCGGTTCACGTCAAGCTGCCCGAGAAAGCGGCTTACGCCAAATTCCCGAACCCCGCTTCGCGATTCGCGCTGGTTGGCGTGTTCGTCGCCAAATTCAAGGACGGCGTCCGTGTCGCCGTCACCGGCGCCGGGCCAACGGTGTTTCGCGTCAAGACGATGGAAGAAGCGCTAGCGAAGTCGTTCGCTGCGGCGGCATTGGACGGCATTGCCGTGCCCGCCTCTGGCCTCAACAGCGATCTCCATGCGGCAGCCGACTATCGCGCCCACCTGATTGGCGTGATGGCGAAGCGCGCCGTGGCGGCGTGCAGCTAGTTACCGGCTGACGCGCGGCCGCGTGTGCCGGGCGATCAGCCAGGCGACGCCGAGCAGATCGATCAGACCCACCATCCCGCGCAGCGACACGCCATACTTGGAGCGGCCGTTGCGGCGTGGGCGGTGCGAGACCGGCACCGACACCACCTGGCCTCCTGATCGCGCAACCAACGCCGGAACGAAGCGGTGGAGCGAGTCGAACCGGGGCAGCGACAGGAACACGTCGCGATCCATGATTTTGAGGCCGCACCCGGAATCGAGCGCCGTGTCGGCGAGAAGAATGCGCCGCGCCAGCGCCGCGACGCGGGATGCGATCAACTTGGCCGCGCCGTCAGACCGTGATGTACGCCGGCCGATGACGAGCGCCTGATGCCCCGACGGACCGAGCCCGCGCCGCGCCTCGATCAGTCGGGCGATGTCGGCAGGATCATTCTGGCCGTCGCCATCAATGGTGATAAGAACGGTCGCGCGCGCGGCCAGCGCGCCTGAAATCAGCGCCTGGCTTTGGCCGGCCGACGCGGCATGGGTGACGATCCGAATATTGGCATCGATTTCCGCGGCCTTGGCCAATTCGGCCGCCGTCGAATCCCGTGAGCCGTCGTTCACGGTGACGATTTCGAAAGCGCCAAGCGGCGCCACCGCCGCCGCGATCTCGGCCATCAGCGGCGCAACGTTGCCCGCTTCATCGCGCATCGGCACAACAATCGACCATTGCGGCGCGACGTCCGACAATGGGGCGAGGTCGTTTTCGGGCAGGGCTGAATCGGGCATGAAGACAAATGGCGCTCTGTGCCTTCTGTTTAAGCCCCCAGCTCGCTTGTGGAAAGCGCCGTTGTGACATACATCCATTCGCATGTTCGCGGCATCTCCACCCAGCGGCCCCGCCGCCCGCGCCATGGCGCGCTGGCTGTTCGTGTGCGCGGCCATGGTGTTCGTGATGGTGATCCTCGGCGGCGCCACGCGGTTGACGGAATCCGGCCTGTCGATGGTCGAGTGGAAGCCGCTCACGTTGCTGCCGCCGATGAACGATACGGAATGGGCGGCCGAGTTCGCCGCCTACCAGAAATATCCCGAGTACCAGAAAGTGAACTCGTGGATGGAGCTTGGCGATTTCAAGGAAATCTACTGGCTCGAATATTTGCACCGGCTTTGGGGCCGCGCCATCGGCTTTGTTTTTTTCATCCCATTCGTGTGGTTCGTCCGGAAGCGCTGGGTCGACCGTACGCACTTCTGGAAGTTCGTAGGTCTGTTCGCGCTTGGCGGCGCGCAAGGCGTGCTTGGCTGGTACATGGTGGCGAGCGGCCTGGTCGACCGGCCCGACGTGAGCCATTACCGCCTGGCCGCACACCTGTTGACGGCCTTCGTCTGCTTCGGGCTGATGCTGTGGGTCGCGCTCGGCCTGCGCGACGCCGCGGAACCATCGCAACGCGCGGGCCTTCCCGAGTCGCTCGCGGCGTGGATAAAGACGATCGCGCTGTTCGCCCTCGTCGTCGTCACGTCAGGCGCCTTCGTCGCCGGCCTCGATGCCGGCAAGGGCTACAACACATTTCCGCTGATGGACGGCGAACTTATTCCGAGCGGCCTCTATCAGATGACCCCTTGGTACGTGAACTGGCTCGAGAACCATATGACCATCCAGTTCAACCATCGCGTCCTCGCGATCGCATTGGTCTGTCTGATCTGGGCCACATGGTTCAAAGCGCGCACGCTTGAGATCGCGCATACGACCCGCCGCTGGCTCGATGCGTTGGCGGCGATGGCGCTGGCTCAAGCCACGCTCGGCGTCATCACCTTGCTGCTGGTCGTCCCCATCGGCTGGGCCCTCGCCCACCAGACCGGCGCACAAATCGTGTTCGCGCTGGCAGTTGTGGCGTGGCACAAGATTGCGCGAACGCAAACTGTTTCAGCCGCCACAATTACAGTAGCGCGGGCCGTATAGGAGTTTCAGATGACCGACACCAAGACCGCCGAAAAGTTGTTCTTCGACAAGACCGGGATGGACCGCCGCCGGGTTCAGACCATTGTCGGCGACTCGCTCAAGGGCTGCGACGACGGCGAGCTGTTTCTGGAATACACCCAGTCGGAAAGCGTCACCTTCGACGACGGCCGCATCAAGAGCGCGTCCTTCGATACCGGACAGGGTTTTGGCCTTCGCGCCGTGTCCGGTGAGACCACCGGCTATGCCCACGCCAATACGCTGACCGAGGACGCCATCACGCGCGCCGGCAAGACCGTGTCGGCGGTGCGCGCCGGTCGTGGCGGCACCGCGGCCGAGGCGCCGACGACGACGAATTCACGCCTTTATACGGACGAAAACCCGCTGCCGCTGGTGCCGTTCGAGATCAAGGTCGAGACGCTTGCCGCCATCGACGCCTATGCCCGCAAGAAAGACCCCCGCGTTAAGCAAGTGAGCGCGTCGCTGGGCGGCTCGTGGCAGGCGGTTCACATCGTGCGCGCCGACGGCAAAGCGGTCTCGGACATCCGCCCGCTGGTTCGGCTCAACGTCAGCATTGTTGTGACCGACGGCAAGCGCATGGAGACGGGCAGCTACGGCTCCGGCGGCCGCGTCACCTATGGCGAGTTTCTGAAACCGGAATCCTGGAAGGCGTCGGTCGACGAGGCGTTGCGCCAGGCGCTGGTTAATCTCGAATCGGTCGACGCACCCGGCGGCGAGATGACGGTCGTGCTTGGCCCCGGCTGGCCCGGCGTTTTGTTGCACGAAGCGGTCGGGCACGGTCTCGAAGGCGACTTCAATCGCAAGAAAACCTCGGCCTTCTCCGAGATGATGGGCAAGCGCGTTGCCGCCAAGGGCGTCACCGTCATTGATGACGGTACCTTCGCCGACCGGCGCGGATCGCTGTCGGTCGACGATGAAGGCACGCCGACGTCACGCACGGTCCTCATCGAGGATGGAATCCTGCGCGGCTACCTGCAGGACCGCATGAACGCCCGGCTGATGAAGATGAAACCGACCGGTAACGGCCGGCGCCAGTCGCACGCGCATCATCCCATGCCGCGCATGACCAACACCTTCATGCTGCCCGGGACGAGCGCGCCCGACGAGATCGTCCGTTCCGTCCGGCGCGGACTCTACGCCGTCCACTTCGGCGGCGGCCAGGTCGACATCACCTGCGGCAAGTTCGTCTTCTCGGCCTCCGAGGCGTACCTGATCGAGGACGGCTGCATCACGGCGCCGGTTCGGGGCGCGACCCTGATCGGCAACGGCCCCGACGTGCTGACCCGGGTACGGCAGGTCGGCGACGATCTGGAGCTCGACGAGGGAATCGGCACCTGCGGCAAGGACGGGCAGAGCGTTCCGGTCGGGGTGGGAATGCCGACCCTGCTGGTCGACGAGATCACCGTCGGAGGCACCCGGAGTTGACCGCCGGATCCAGCCCGGAGAGCGCCGCCGGCCTGGAATCGTCCGGCGCGTCGCACCT
>VGEM01000093.1 GCA_016869315.1 Alphaproteobacteria bacterium
CTGCTCGGCGATGACCGCCTCGGCCGCGGCGCCGGTGACGGCTTCGATCCGACGCACGCCGGCCGCGACTGCCGATTCGCCGATGATCTTGAACAGACCGATGTCGCCGGTACGGCGCGCATGGGTGCCGCCGCAAAGTTCAACCGAATACGGATGCGCCGCGCCCTCGGGCTCGGAGCCCATCGCCACGACCCGCACCTCGGAGCCGTACTTCTCGCCGAACAGCGCCATGGCGCCGGCTTTGATGGCGGATTCGGTATCCATCAGGCGCGTGGTGACGGCGGCATTGGCGCGCACCTCAGCGTTGACCTGATCTTCGATCGACTTGATCTCACCCGCCGACAGCGCCTTGGGATGGCTGATGTCAAAGCGCAGCCGTTCAGGCGCCACCAACGAGCCTTTTTGGGTGACGTGCTCGCCAAGCGTCCGGCGTAGCGCCGCATGCAACAAATGCGTCGCCGAGTGATGGCCGCGGATGGCCGCGCGCCGCCCGCCATCGACCTTGAAGGCGGCTTCGGCGCCGACGGTGACCTTGCCCGACTTCACCACGCCGATGTGGACGTGCATGTCGTCGAGCTTCTTCTGGGTATCCTCGATGACGACCAGGCCGCCGCCCGCCACTTCGATCGTACCTTGGTCGCCGACCTGGCCGCCGGATTCGCCGTAGAACGGCGACTGGTTGGCGACCAGGGCGACCTTGGCGCCGGCGCCGGCCTCCTGCGTCGGTGCGCCATCGACCACAAGCGCGGTGACCCGCCCCTCGGCGCTTTCGGTGGCGTAGCCCAGAAAGTCGGTCGCGCCGACTTTGTCCTTCACCTCGAACCAGACCCGATCCGTCGCCGCTTCGCCCGAGCCGGCCCAGGCTTTGCGGGCCTCGGCGCGCTGGCGCTCCATCGCCGCGTTGAAACCGTCGGTATCGACCCCGATGTTGCGCGGACGGAGCGCGTCCTGGGTCAGATCGAGCGGGAAGCCATAAGTGTCGTAGAGCTTGAAGGCGACCTCGCCGGCGAGGCGCGCGCCGGCGCCGATCGACCGGGTTTCCTCGTCGAGCAGCTTGAGACCGCGGTCGAGCATGGTCTTGAAGCGCGTTTCCTCGAGCAGCAGCGTCTCGGTGATCAGGGCTTGAGCCCGACCCAATTCCGGATACTGCTGACCCATTTGCGCGAGCAGCGCCGGCACCAGCTTGTGCAGCAGCGGATCCTGGCAACCCATCATGTGGGCGTGGCGCATGGCGCGACGCATGATCCGGCGCAGCACGTAACCGCGGCCTTCGTTGGACGGCAGCACGCCGTCGGCGATCAGGAACCCCGAAGCGCGCAGATGGTCGGCGATCACCCGGTGCGAGGCCTTGTGCGGACCCTTAGGATCGGTTTTGGCGGCGCCGGCGATGGCGTCGATCAGGGCCCGCATCAAGTCGATGTCGTAGTTGTCGTGGACGCCCTGCATCACGGCGGCGATGCGCTCCAACCCCATGCCGGTATCGACCGACGGCTTCGGCAGGTTGACGCGCTCGGCCGGCGTCACCTGCTCGAATTGCATGAAGACGAGATTCCAGATCTCGATGAAGCGGTCGCCGTCGGCATCCTTGCTGCCGGGCGGTCCGCCCGGAATATGGGCGCCGTGGTCGTAGAAGATTTCGGTGCACGGGCCGCACGGACCGGTATCGCCCATCGCCCAGAAGTTATCGATGGTCGGAATGCGGATGATGCGCGCACCGGGCAGGCCCGTGATTTTGCGCCACAAGCCGGCCGCTTCCTCATCGGATGAATGCACCGTCACCATCAGACGATCTTTGTTGAGACCGTAATCGCCGGTGACCAGCTGCCAGGCGTGGCTGATCGCTTCCTCTTTGAAGTAGTCGCCAAAGGAGAAGTTGCCGAGCATCTCGAAGAAGGTGTGGTGCCGGGCGGTGTAGCCGACGTTGTCGAGGTCGTTGTGCTTGCCGCCGGCCCGTACGCACTTTTGAGAGGACACGGCGCGTTTGTAGGGTCGCTGTTCGACGCCGGTGAAGACGTTCTTGAATTGGACCATTCCGGCGTTGGTGAACATCAACGTCGGGTCGTTGCGCGGCACCAAAGGGCTCGAGTCCACGACCTGGTGGCCATGCTTGGCGAAATAGTCGAGGAAAGCCGAGCGGATGTCTTTGGTGGTGGCCATGGGACGCGGCGCAGGCTGAAAATGGTGAATGCGGCGGCGGTTTTACCCCGCCCTCACCCTCCATACAACGGCGGGGCCGTGCGCGTTCGGCCCAAAAAAGTCGGCGGAATCGCTTGACGCGATCCCGCCGTGAGGCTTGAAGGGCACAGGGGTACTAAAAGAAGAAGAAGAAGAACGGGATGTTACTCGTCGTCATCCTTGTCTTCGCCCGGAGGGGCGGCCATCGCGTTGGCGAGATGGCCGGACTGGGCACGAATCTTGGCCTCGATGCTGGCGGCGATGTCGGGGTGATCTCGTAGGAACTGCTTGGCGTTCTCGCGGCCCTGGCCGATGCGATCGCCATCGTAGGAAATCCACGAGCCCGACTTCTCGACCACGCCGCTCTTGACGCCGAGGTCGATCAACTCGCCGGTCTTCGAGACGCCCTCGCCGTACATGATGTCGAACTCGATCACCTTGAACGGCGGCGCCACCTTGTTCTTGACCACTTTGACGCGGGTCTGGTTGCCGACCACCTCTTCCTTGTCCTTGATCTGGCCGATGCGCCGGATGTCGAGGCGGACCGAGGCGTAGAACTTGAGGGCGTTGCCGCCGGTGGTGGTCTCGGGGTTGCCGAACATCACGCCGATCTTCATGCGGATTTGATTGATGAAGATGATCAGCGTGTTGGAGCGGGCGACCGACGAAGTGAGCTTGCGCAGCGCCTGGCTCATCAGCCGGGCGTGCAAGCCCATGTGATTATCGCCCATCTCGCCTTCGAGTTCGGCCCGCGGAGTCAGGGCCGCGACCGAGTCGACCACCAGCACGTCGATGGCGCCAGAGCGCACCAGCGTGTCGGCGATTTCGAGCGCCTGTTCGCCGGCGTCGGGCTGGGAGATCAGGAGGTCGTCGAGATTGACGCCAAGCTTGCGGGCATAACCCGGATCGAGCGCGTGCTCGGCATCGACGAAGGCACAGGTGCCGCCGTTCTTTTGGGCCTCGGCGATGACATGCAACGCCAGCGTGGTCTTGCCCGAGCTTTCCGGCCCGTAGATTTCGACGATGCGGCCGCGCGGCAGGCCGCCAATGCCAAGGGCGAGGTCGAGCCCGAGCGAGCCGGTGGAAATGGCGGCGATATCGACCGCCGAGCCTTCCTGGCCGAGCTTCATGATCGAGCCCTTGCCGAAGGCCCGTTCGATCTGGCTGACAGCGGCGTCGAGCGCCTTGGTTCGGTCCATGTTGTTGTCTTTATCTACCAGTCGGAGGGCAGGCTCGGCCATTGAGGGGGCTCCTTGTCTGTAGGGGGTCTCGGCAGGGGTCGCAATCTGTCGCCGAATCGATGAACCGCAATGTACATGATTTGTTCTCATCGGCAAGAACTTTGTGGAACAAAAATAGAACAATAATAATTTCAATGGGTTATGATTGATCTCCACAGCGGCTGGCATTGACGGTGGGACAGGCCCATGGATGGATCGCACGCCGATTCCACTCATGACACACCATGGACAGGACGAAAAAATGACCACGCCCGGTGCCAGCCGCAGACTGCTCAGCCGCCTCAATCGTCGCGGCTTTTTTGGCGGCTTAAGCGGCGCTGCGCTCGTTGCGACGTCAAGCCAACCCGCATTGGCACAGACACCAGAGGACGCCGCCACGCTGCTCGAAGATTCACTCCGCGTCACCGGCGACATCTCAGGCAAGCAGTCGATGGCCTACGGCAAGGTGGTGGCCTACGCCTTCATCCCCGGCCAGCGCGGGTTTCCGCTGTTCGGCCTCGAGATTTACGGCGCTTCGCGCACCAACCGCACCGCCACCGGCTGGGAGAAGCTGCACAAAGAAGTCGGCTACTACACCGATCTCGCCTCGGGCCAGATCCTCGAGCGCTGGAAAAATCCGATGATCGGCAAAGAGGTCGAGGTGCTGTCGATCATGAACGACCCGGTCAACCGCCGATACGCCGTCGACGTGTCCAAGCCCAATGCCGGCCTCGGCTTTCGCGTCAACCGCATGGCCGGGCACTTCCTGATGACGCGCGAAGTGTTCCTGCGTTATCCCAGCCCCTTGCCCAAGGCGGAGTGGCCGAACAACTCGGGTGACGACTTCTACGAAGCGACCGAGATGTTCAACGACTTCGCCCGGCTCGACGAACTGGCCGATCGCGCGAAGACATCGGTGCCATCGATCGGCTCATGGACCCGGGTCGCGCCCTGGCTGCCGTGGATGGAGATGGGCAGCCGCCCCGGCTGGATGGTCTACCACGGCCACGGCGCCAAACTGATGAACGGCGTCGCCGACCTGCCGAAGACCGTCCGCGACTACGCCGAGAAACACCACGCTGAATGGCTGACCGCGCCGACCACATGGGTCGAGCCGAACGAGACGAGCTGGACGTATTTCAAGAAGGTGATGGAAAAGCGAAAAGCGGGCGGGGTGTGAGGCGGGGAGCAGAAATTAATAAGGTGATGGTCCCTAAATCTTCCTCACGCGATCGCCTCGGCGAAATCCTGGGGCACGCCGCGCTTTTTGTCGTAGAGCAACCCGAGCGCATTTTGCGCGCCGGCGTCGCCGCGCTCCGCGCCCTTGCGGTACCAGGTCGCGGCTTCGGAAAAATTCTGCGGCACGCCAAGGCCCGCCGCATACATCGCGCCGATGCTGAACAGCGCCGGTTCGTGGCCGCGGTCGGCCGCCTGGCGATACCACGACAGCGCCGCGACGTGATCCTGCGCGACGCCCTGGCCCTTCGCGTACATGACACCGATGTTGTAGTAGGCGGCCGGCAGATTCTCGTCCGCGGCCAACGTGCGAAAATATCGCAGCGCCGCTTCGTAGTGGCCGGCGGCGTAGAGGTCCATCGCCTCGTCGAGCCGGTCGGCCGCCAGCGATGGCGCGGCGAGGCCCGCCGCCAAAATCGCCGCCAGCACAAATCTCCGCCGCGCTTTCATCGCGATCTGCCGTTCATGAACCGCCTGCCCGATGCCGCAACCATGGTAAAATGCCGGACGGGCTGTGCCTTCAGCGTTGACGCGGGTCAACCCGCGGGACGGCCTGCATCGCTTGTGTCCCGGGTACATAAGCGCGTTTCTTTTGGAATGACCAGGATCAGGAGCGCTGCCGATGGCCAAGTCCTGGCGTGAGAAACACGACGAGCACAAGTACCCGCCGCAGGTGGAGCGCCTCGACAAGCCCTATGCCGGCCTGCTGCGGGGAGCCACCATCGTCATCGCGACGCCAAAGGACATGAGCGATTATTTCCGCTCGGTCCCGCGCGGCCGGACGCGCTCGATGGAGCAACTGCGGGCCGCGCAGTGATCAAGGCGGCGCGGCTACGCCAGCGCATTGCGGCGACCATCATGGCGGAGCGCGCCTTCATTACGCGGCCGACCTTGAGCAAGATCGAACGCGGCGACCCCGCCGTCTCGCTCGGGATCTATGCCACCGTCCTATACATCTAGTGGGTGTCTGACCCCGATGAATAACCCCGGTGAATAGGGCCACGCATGACGAACAACGATAAATTCCCCACCGGAAAAAGACGACGCGGTCAGTTTCATGCCACACCGGATTCAACTGTTCCAGATCGCGGACATTTCAGCCTCCGACCGCACCGTCAACAATTGGTTGCGGCACGACGACGTGTGATCGGCCGGCGTCAAACCGTCCTGCCTGGCGAGCGTGCCGGCCAACTCGTCAATGCGATAAGTCGCATAGCCGAGCGGGCGCAGAAGGGCGTTGATGGCGTCGCAACCCACTCTCGAAAAGCTCTCGAGGATGATGTCGGGGCGTTTATCCAAAATATTTTGCATGCCCCGAAAAACCGAGAGCTCGGCGCCTTCGACATCCATTTTGATAAGACCACGATCGCCGATCTTCTCGACAGCGAGCACGCCGTCGAGGCGTCGCACCTCCGTGACGTAATGCTCCAACTTGGATTGCGACACGTGCGCGATTGGAATGATCGTGCCGCCCGCGGAAATCGGCAAGCCAGGCTTCCGAACCCAATGGAGTTGAGCAATACCTTCGGAGTGACTAAGCGCCGCTCTCATGTCCCGAATATTCGAAATCGCGTTGACTGTCTTATTGAGGCGCAGGCGGGCAAAAGCGTATGGATTGGGCTCGAACGCGAAGACCTCCAGGTCCGGCCTGATCGACGCTGCCGCAAGCGAATAGAGCCCGGCGTGCGAGCCGATGTCGACAATGCCCGAGGCAACAACGCAAAGGCGGCACCACAGTCTCATGGATGCGGACTCATACTGCGCATCCGAATAAACGCCGGTGTCGTTGGCCGAGAACATGACGAATGGCGGGCTTTCGTACTTATCGACCAGGAAAAAGCCAAAAAACTTGTCGCTTGCATCGACCAAACCGGTCCTGCTCCGGACATGCTCCAGCGCTTTCCGATTGATGTCCAAGACCTCGTTCAGATCCATGGTGTAAGACTCGCTCAGTTGGCCGTTAAAGTGTCGATGATCTTCCATGCCAGGGAAATGGGTGTCTGACCCCAATTAATACCCTAAACTACTCGCCTCACCACCACCCCCTTCGGAGGTCCCCACCCATGCTTGCCCACGAAGCACTCGCCGCGGCAATGGCGGCCGAGGGAATTGAGGTTGTGTTCGGCCTGATCGCCGGCGGGGTCGATCGGTTGGCGAGTGCGATGCATGCCAAGGCCGGCATTCGTTTCGTCAAGGTGCGCCACGAAGAAGTAGCCATCGGCATGGCCGATGGCTACGCGAGGTCCACGGGGAAAATTGGCGTCGCTCTGGTGGGTCCGGGCCCGGGCCTCACCAATGCGGGGGCCGCCATGCAGGCGGCACGGATGGCGAAGTCGCGGTTGCTGGTTGTGGTCGGCGCACCGGCGATCGATGCCGATCGCCATGGCCCGATGCTGATCGATCAGCCACCGCTGTTGAAGGCCACCATCGGCGCGATTCAAGACTGCCGCAGCACCGCATCGATGTCGGAGGACGTCGCGCTGGCGTTCCGGCATGTGCGCCTGAGCCGTGGCCCGATCGCGCTGCAATTCTCGGCCACCGTCGCCCGCGCCAAGATGCCGGACGATTGGACCTACGA
The DNA here is from genome assembly GCA_016869315.1 of Alphaproteobacteria bacterium. Taxonomy (GTDB): domain Bacteria; phylum Pseudomonadota; class Alphaproteobacteria; order Rhodospirillales; family Rhodospirillaceae; genus VGEM01. The sequence continues at coordinate 7,210 of VGEM01000093.1, forward strand.
CGCCGCCGGGCTGTCGCAGGTCGACCCCATCTTCGTGCCGCCGCGCGCCAAGGACGTGGACGACATCGCCGCGCTAATCCGCGCCAGCAAAAAACCGGTGGTGCTGGCCGGACGCGGCGCGTTCCTGGCCGATGCGCGCGGCGAGATGATCCAACTGGCCGAGCGCATCGGCGCGCTCCTCACAACGTCTCTCTTGGCGCGCGACTGGTTCGCGGGCGAGCCTTTCAACCTCGGCATTAGCGGCGGATTCTCGACCCTACAGGCGGGCGAGATTCTCAACGAAGTCGATCTTGTGATCGCGTTCGGCGCGACGCTCAACCCCGCGACGCTGCGGCACGGCTCGCTCTATCTCGACACCAAGTTCGTCCAGATCGATATCGATCCCGCCGCGCTCGAGGACTACAACCCGAAAGATAAAGTCGCGGTCGCCGACGCCAAGGCCATGGCCCAGGCGCTGATCATGGCTTTCGCGCAAAAGATCGAGCGGCCCGACTGGCGCGGGCCAGACATGGCACAGCGCATTGCCGCGATCGATCGCTGGTCGGGGCTCGACACCGACGAAAAGCCGGGCAAGGCCAACGCGCGCCGCGTCGTCGAGTTCTGCGACAAGCTGCTGCCCAAGAACCGCATCATGACCACCGACATCGGCCTCTATCTCGGCGTGCCGGCGGCGCATATGACCGTTCAATCGCCGGCCGACGTGGTGTTTCCCTGGCAGTTGGGGCGCGTTGGCTGTGGCTTACCCGTGGCGCTCGGCGCCGCGGTGGGCCGGCCCGACCGGGTGGCTACCGCCTTCATCGGCGACGGCGGCATGATGGCATCATTGAACGCCCTCGATACGGTGGCGGCCCTCAAGCTGCCGATGGCCATCATCGTCATGGACGACGCCGGCTTCGGCGCCGAGCGGCGCAACTTTCAGAAGTTCGGCGACGACGCATGGACCGCCGAGTACGACACGCCTGATCTCAGCAAGGTCGCGGAGTCACTCGGCATCAAGGGCTACAAGGCGACCAGCAGCGCTGAGGTCGAGCGGATTCTGAAACACCACGACTTCAAGCAGGCAATGCTGTTGCACGTGGTGATCGACTTCGACTCGCCGCCGACCGAGATGCAACTGTCGGGTTGGGCATGAGGAGGCGTTCATGATGTCAGACTCATTGTCGCGCCGGCACGCGCTGGCCTCCGCCGGGCTCGCGCTCGGCACGCCGGCGGCGGCAAGTGTGTCCGGCGCGCGCGACCAGCATGCGCTGGCGCGCGTCCTCGGCGCCCAGAGACAAACGTGGTTCGACGGCCGCCTCGCCATGGTCGCCGGCACCGGCCACGCCATGCCGGCCTTTGGCCTGCGCGGCGTGATCGAGACGCGGATCACGAGAGGTGCAACGCCGGTGATTCATCGCCTTTGGAGCGGATCGTTCACGACGCTGAACGGCGAACCTCTGCTGGATCGCGCGCGAAACCCGGTGACAGGTCAGTGGCTGTCGGTGCCGTCGATCGCGGGCGCGACATCGTTCAGCGCGACCGACGCCGACATCGAACTTCTCATGCGCGACGACGGCCCGTTCGTGACCTTCGACTTTTCCGAGCGCGGACCCCCGGCACTGGCGCCGCAGGTGCGCCATGCCCTCACCGCGCTCCGCGCCCAAATTGAAGACACCACGCGCGCCGCCGTCGCCGCCCACGGCATCTGGCGCGCTACCGGCCCCTGGCCGGGGTGGCTCGCCATGGGCGACGCGCCCGGCTCGGTCGCCATCGAGGGCCGTATCGCGGCGGCAGAAATTCCAGCCGTGTGAACTAGCGCTCCGGCGTGTTGATCGTCGGGTTGTGGCCGCGCTTGGTGAAGCCGAGGAAATTGTTTTCCGGGTCGGCGATGTAGTGGATCGACACGCCCGCCGTCGGATGCGTCCAGGTGTCGATCACCGGGCTGCCAAGCTTCTTGGCGCGCGCCAGAACCTCATCCAATTGGTCGGTCTCGAAAATCGCGAGCACGCTCTGCTCGGTGCGCGACTTTTTCGGGTCCGACGGCTTGGCCTTGGGGTCCATGCGAATGATCTCGAGCGTGCCCTGGTGATTCTGCAGATGAAACAACACGCCCTGACCCGGCAGCTCGCGCTGACGGATGAAGCCGAGCCCTTCGTAATAGGAAGCCAATGTCATCGGGTCGGGCGAGCGTACGATGACGGAGGCGATGATGCTGAAGGTCAGCGAATTCGGAGGCGTTGCCGCGGTGGTGGACGCGCCCGGCGTCCATGCCGCGACGCGCGCCTTGGCATCGGCCAATTGCGCGGGGGTCAGGCGAGCGGCGACGCCATCGCGGCCCTTGGCCGCCTTCCCGCGATGGTCGAGATCGTCGACCGGAAAGCGCTCGATCGACAGCGCATACCAGGTGTACGCCTCGACCAGACTGGGCGACGCGCCCTCGCCCTTGTCGTACATGCCGGCGAGACTGTACTGCGCCAGGGCATAGCCGCTTTCGGCCGCGCGGCGATACAATCGCAGCGCCGCGGCGTCGTCCTCGGCGACGCCGAGGCCGCTTTTCAGCATGAACGCGTAATAGGTCTGTGCGGCCGCGTCGCCCTGATCGGCGGCGCCCTGCCAGGCGGCAATCGCTGCGGCATAGTCCTTGCGCTGAAACGCGGCCAGGCCGTCCTCGAACGGACCCGCGACGGCGAGCGTCGACCACGCCAGCGTCAGTGCGACGAATATGGATTTCATGATCCCGCGCTCCCGACGAAAGACATCCGAAGATGAGGATAGCGCGAATTTGCGCGACCGAAAGAAAATTGGGTGCCTGGCGAGAAATGACGCTGCACGGCCGAGACACGGACTCGAATACGGCATGGCCTCCCATCCGGGGATTGATCCGGGGATCATCAATGCAATCAGTGCAGCCAGACGGCGTCAAACCTGCCGGTAAGGCCACCGGCTTCTGGGGCTGTTGGGCGCTCGTCGTTGGCACCATGATCGGCTCGGGCATTTTCACGGTGCCCGCCGTGCTCGCGCCCTACGGCGCGGTCTCGTTTGGCGGCTGGACGATTTCGGCGGGCGGCGCGATCCTGCTTGCCCTCACCATCGGGCGATTTGCCGGGCGCACGCGGCGCAGCGGCGGGCTCCCAGTTCATCAAAACGCCGATGCATTCTCTCAAGCTGTTGGTGAGGGGCATATTATCCTCTTTTTCGAGGGGCTGAAAACACGGTGAAGGCGATCGTGATGGCCCTTGCCAAGCCGGGCCAGCTGCGGCCAAATCAGGCCATGAAAGACGCCGAGACCGCCGTCATCCCGACCGTCGCCGAGCTGGTGCGCCGCGCCGAGAGTTTGCACGGCGCCCTCACCGCGCGCGCCGCCGAGACCGAGCGGCTGCGCATGGTGCACCCCGACACCATGGCCGATCTGCATCGCCTCGGGCTGATCAAGTATTTCCAGCCGCGCCAGTGGGGCGGCTTCGACCTGCCGTGGGGCACGCAGTTCCACATTGGTCGGGCGCTGGCGAAGGCCTGCGCGTCCACCGCCTGGATCGCGACGGTGGTCGGCACGCACGCCGCTTATGCGGCGCGCATGAAGCCCGAGGCCCACGCCGACATCTGGGGAAAGTCGCCCGATGTGCTGGTCTCGACCGGATCGGGCGGACGCGACATCACCGTCACACCGGTCGAGGGCGGCTTTCGCCTGTCGGGGCGCTGGTCGTTTCTGTCGGGCATCGATCACGCCGACTGGGCGATGGTGCGCGGCGGGCCCGACGACGGCCAGACCATGAACCGCGAGTACTTCATTCTGCCCAAGGGCGACTACACCATTGTCGACGACTGGTTCGTCACCGGCATGCGCGGCACCGGCTCCAAGTCGGTGATGGCCAAGGATGTGTTCGTCCCGGCGCACCGCGCGACCATCGTCAGCCAGTTGATGGGCTGGAACCCGCCCGGCGCAGCGGCAGTGGACAATTATGTGATCGCCTACGACTTCAAGCTGTTCGGCGGCACCGCCATGCTGGGCGCGATCCTCGGCTGCAGCGAAGCGGCGGTGGCCGATCACGTCGCGGCGATGAAACGCGCCGCACAGGACGGCCGCGCCATCGCCTCCGACATCAATGCGCAGCTTCGCATGGCGGAATCACAAGCCGACGTGCGCACCGCGGCCATGCTGATGGAGCGCGTGGTCGAGGGCGTGCACGCGTGGGGTGCGCGCGGCGAGGCGCAACCGCGCAGCGAGGCGATCCAAAGCCTGGCCGACCGCACTTACGCAGTCAGACTGTGCGTCAACGCGCTGGAACGCATCGCGCTCAACGGCGATCTCGCCGACATGGTCGCCGAAACGCCGTTTCAGCGCCGCTACCGCGACCTGATGGGCATGGCCCAGCAGATCGGCGTCAACTGGGACCGCAACATGGCGAGCTGCGCCCAGGCCGAACTCGGCCTCAAGTCGGCGGTGGCGCATTTCAATGCGCCGGAGTGAGGCGGAGAACTCGCCATCATGATGCTCAGAACGTGCGCGGCGCTGGTTCTGCTGGCTCTCGCCGGCCCGATCGGCACATCGTCGGGGCAATCGCCCGATGACCTTCGGCGCTTCGTCGCCCTGTGGGCGGGCGACTAAGACAATCTCAAGCAAGTCGCCGAACAGGAGGCGACGGGCGCGCCGGCCAAG
>VGEM01000094.1 GCA_016869315.1 Alphaproteobacteria bacterium
GACGCGGTACCCGGCCGCCTCCAGAACCGCGCGCATCATCGCGACCGTTGAGCCCTTGCCGTTGGTGCCGGCGACGTGGATGACGGGCGGCAGTCGCCGATGGGGGTCGCCGAGGTCGGCCAACAGTCGTCGCAAGCGATCAAGCGATAAATCGATCAGCTTCGGAAACAGCGTCGCGAAGCGGGCGAGCGCCGCCTGAACGTCGGGGTTATCGGCGGCGGTATCCGGGATCGGGATCGCCGCCCGTTCGGCGGCCGCTTGGCTCGCGCTCACCGCTCGTCGAAGGCCATATCGGGGATGGCCGGTTCGGGCCGCGACGTGTCGGTTTCAGGCTTGCCGTCGACTTTGCGGCGGCGCGCCGAGGGCGCCAACGCGACTACGTCCGCCGCCGGGTTCTTATGCATCAACAATCCCACCAGCTGGATCAGCTTGGCGCGAAGTTCATGCCGCGGCACCACCATATCAACCATGCCGTGATCCATCAGATACTCCGAGCGCTGGAAGCCCTCGGGGAGTTTCTCGCGGATGGTTTGTTCGATGACTCGGGCGCCGGCAAAACCAATCAGCGCGCCCGGCTCGGCCACTGCGATGTCGCCCAGCATGGCGAACGAGGCGGTGACGCCGCCGGTGGTGGGATCGGTCAGGACGACGATGTACGGCAGGCGCTTCTCGCGCACTTTGTCGACGGCAACCGTCGTGCGCGCCATCTGCATCAGCGAAATGATTCCTTCCTGCATGCGGGCGCCGCCCGATGATGGGATCACGATCAGTGGCGCTTCTTGCAGGCAGGCGAGCTCGGCCGCGGCGACAATGGCCTCGCCAACGGCGGCGCCCATCGAGCCGCCCATGAAGTCGAACTCGAAGGCGGCAACGACGACGCCAAGGCCTCCCATGGTGCCATGCGCGACGACGACGGCATCCTTGAGGCCGGTTTCGGTCTGGGCCTCCTTGAGGCGCTCGCTGTACCGCTTGCGGTCCTTGAAACGCAGCGGGTCGGTCGGCTCCGGCTGCAGCTCGATCTCGGCCCACTTGCCTTCGTCGAACAGCATCTTGAGGCGCGCCTTGACCGGCATGCGCATGTGATGGCCGCAGTGAACGCACACCCGAAGCGTCTTCTCGAGCTCGCGATGGAACACCATCTCCGAGCATTTCGGGCACTGGTGCCACAGGTTGTCCGGCACTTCCTTGGGCCGGACCAGGCGTTGAATCTTCGGCTTTACGAAATTGGTCAGCCAGTTCATGGCCGAACCTCACGACTGTTAACGGGAGCGGGAGAGCACGATCGCCGTGTTGTGCGCCAAAATCCTTGAGAATTCATCAGCGATATAGGTCCGACCGCGCCATCATCGCGAGTCTGAGTCCAATTAATTGAAATATATTTGGTTATTCTATCATAAATAGGGCCGTACCCTAATTTATGATTTTACTTGCCGGCGAGGCTGCGGACGAACGAGAGGACCTCCGCGGGTGAGCCGCCTTTGCCGATCACGTCGACGATAGCCGAGCCGACAACGATGGCATCGCAGTGGCGGCCGATCGCGCGGGCAGCGTCCGGCGTCTTGATGCCGAAGCCGACGGCGATCGGAAGCTGGGTGTGACGGCGCAACCGGGCGACGGCCGCCTTCACGTGGTCTTCGTCGGCGAGCTTGGTGCCGGTCACGCCGGTCACCGAGACGTAATAGACGAAGCCCGAGGCGCGTTTGAGAATCGCCGGCAAGCGCGCGCCGCTCGACGTCGGCGCCGTCAGGAAGATCATGTGGAGCCCGCTGGCGTCGAGCGCCGGGCAAAGCTCGTCGGCTTCTTCGGGCGGCAGGTCGACGACGATCACGCCGTCGGCACCAGCCGCGGCCGCATCGCGCGCAAACGCCTCGGCGCCATAGCGATAGATCGGATTGAAGTAGCCCATCAGGATGATGGGCGTGTCCGCATCGTTCTTTCGGAATGCGGCAACGTCGGCCAGCACACTCTTCATCGACGAGCCGTGTTTGAGGGATCGCTGGCTCGACAATTGGATCGACGGCCCATCGGCCATGGGGTCGGAAAACGGAACCCCGACCTCGATCAGATCGGCGCCGGCCGCCGGCAGCCCTGCGAGGATCTCGCGGAACGCTCCCGGTGTCGGATCGCCGGCGGTGACGAACGCCGAGAAGCCTGGGCGACCAGCTCTCTTCAACGCAGCGAAACGGCGCGTGACACGGGTATCGGACAATGACGAGTTCTTCACGGACGCCTCAGAGTTTGGCGCCGAGCGCTTCGGCGACGGTGAAGACATCTTTATCGCCGCGGCCGCACATGTTCATCACGAGGAGCGATGAACTCGGCAGCGTCGGCGCGAGTTTCTTCACGTGCGCGATGGCATGGGCCGGCTCCAAAGCCGGCAGAATACCTTCGATGCGCGAGCACAGTTGAAAGGCTTCAAGCGCCTCATCGTCGGTCGCCGAGACGTACTGGACGCGCCCCATCGAATGCAGCCACGAGTGCTCGGGTCCAATCCCGGGATAATCGAGACCGGCCGAAATCGAATGAGCATCCTGGATTTGGCCGTTCGCATCCTGAAGCAGGTAGGTCCGATTGCCGTGCAACACGCCGGGCGCGCCGCCCGCGATGGACGCAGCATGGGCGCCGGTCGCCACGCCCTTGCCGGCCGCTTCGACGCCAACGATCCGCACGGATTTGTCGTCGAGGAACGGATGGAACAGGCCAATCGCATTCGAGCCGCCGCCGATGCAGGCGACCAGCACATCGGGCAACCGGCCTTCCTGCTCTTGAAGCTGCGCGCGAACTTCCTCGCCGATGATCGACTGAAAATCGCGGACCATGGTCGGGTACGGATGCGGGCCTGCGGCCGTGCCGATCAAATAATAAGTGCTATCAACATTGGCGACCCAGTCGCGCAACGCTTCGTTCATGGCATCCTTGAGCGTCGCGGTGCCCTTGTCGACCGGTCGCACCTCGGCGCCCAGCAACTTCATCCGGAAAACGTTGGGCTTCTGGCGCTCGATATCCTTGGCGCCCATGTAGACAACGCACTGCAAACCAAACCGCGCGCACACCGTCGCGGTCGCAACGCCGTGCTGGCCCGCGCCGGTCTCGGCGATGATGCGCGACTTGCCCATCCGCCGCGCCAGGAGGATTTGGCCGAGGCAGTTGTTGATCTTGTGCGAGCCGGTGTGATTCAGCTCGTCACGCTTGAAATAGATTTTGGCCCCGCCGAAATGCCGGGTCAGCCGTTCGGCAAAATAGAGCGGGCTCGGCCGGCCGGCATAGTGATCTTGAAACGACTTGAGCTCGCGCGCGAACGCCGGGTCCGCTTTGGCGGCGGCGTAGGCTTTCTCGACCTCAAGGATCAGCGGCATCAACGTTTCGGCGACATAACGCCCGCCAAAGATGCCGAAGTGCCCCTGGCCATCGGCGCCGGCACGATAGGTGTTGGGCTTGGTGATCACGGACATGCGCGGGTCATACACCGCACGCTGCAACGCGTCCACAGGGGGAGCCGATCACCCTGCCGCGCGGACCGCGTTGACAAAGGCCCTGATTTTGGCTGCGCTTTTCACGCCGGGCCGCGACTCGACGCCCGACGACACATCAACCGCCCGGGCCCCGGCCGCACGGATGGCGACCGCGACGTTGGCGCGCGTCAAGCCACCCGCCAAGAGCCACGGCAGCGAAACGGCATAGGATTTGAGGACGTGCCAATCGAAGGCGCGCGCATTGCCGCCGGGGCGGGAAGCGTCGGGTGGCGGCTTGGCGTCGAATAACAACCAGTCGGCGGCTTTGCTAAAGGCGAGCGCGGCCACCACATCGCGCGACGTCGAGATGCCGAGCGCTTTCATGACCGGCAGCCCAAACTTGCGACGGACCTCGACCACGCGACCAGGCGATTCCTGGCCATGCAACTGCAGAACGCTCAGGGAGACCTTCTTCAGGACGGCCTCGATCTCCTTGTCCTTGGCGTCGACGAACAATCCGACGGTTTTCACGGCCCGCGGCACTTGGCCAGCAAGCGTGGCGGCAATGTCGATCGAGACAAAGCGTGGCGATCGGCGAAAAAAATTGAAGCCGATGAACGAAGCCCCCGCATCGACCGCGGCGGTCACGGTCTTCGGTTCGGAGAGTCCGCAAATCTTGACGGCGACGGGCACGGGCAAATTACGCGGCGAGTTCGGTGACAATGCGTTGCGCCGCCGCAGCCTGATCGGCCGCGCCCGTAATTGGCCGGCCGACGACGACATAGTCGGCGCCGGTCGCGAGCACCTCGGCCGGCGTCATGACGCGCTTTTGGTCCTGAGCGCCGGCCCAGGTTGGGCGCACACCAGGGGTCACGAGGACGAAACCCGGGCCGAGATCACGACGCAGCAAGGCCGCTTCATGGGGTGAACACACGACACCATCAAGCCCGGATGACTTCGCGAGCGCCGCGAGGCGGCGGACCTGATCGGCGGTCGAAGTCTGCATGCCGACGGCCGCGAGATCGCCATCGTCGAGGCTGGTGAGGATGGTAACGCCCAACACCAGCGGACGCGGCGAACCAAGCTTGGCGGCTGCTTCGCCGGCGGCATCGGCCGCGGCGCGCATCATCGTCGCGCTGCCGCTGGCATGAACATTCACCATAAAAGGCCGAAGCGGCGCGACAGACTTGATCGCGCCCGCAACCGTATTCGGAATATCGTGAAACTTGAGATCGAGAAACAGCGGGAGACCCGACTGGCCGACAACCTCGGCAACGCCGGCGGGACCTTGGGCCGAAAAGAATTCCAGCCCCAGCTTGATGCCGCCGATGGACTGCGCCAGTGATTTCGCCCAACTCTTGGCTTGATCCAACAACGCCGTGTCGAACGCGCAAAAGACAGGATTGCGTGGTTTCACGACGGCGGGCATGGGGCGCCTCATATCACAACTCGAGTCGCGGTGCATGCCGAGAAACGGCGGCCTTAAACTTTTGGCGCGGCCGTGACAGGCGTTTCAGCCTTGGCTTTGGCATTGGCAAGGTCGCGTTCCAAATCGCGGATTTGGCGTTTGCCATCGCGGAGCGCCCGCCGCTTTGCGGCGCCGGCGAACCAGGCCGCGATCATTCCCGCGATAAACCCCACCAGCACGCCCAACAAGATCGCAGCGTATAAATCGATCATGACCGTATGCGGCAACGGCCATAACTCGATCGTCACCGGATTGCGGTTGGAGACCGCGAACAGCGTCACGGCGATGGCAAAGATGACCGCCAGCAGAGTCTTGAAAATGCCCATGAAACCGGGCGCCGGATCAACCGTTCAACTGATCGCGGAGCTGCTTGCCGGTCTTGAAGTAGGGCACAGCCTTTTCGGCGACCGCCACCGATGCCCCGGTTCGCGGGTTACGGCCGACGCGAGAATCGCGGTGCTTGACCGAGAATGCGCCAAAGCCGCGGAGCTCGACCCGGTCGCCCTTGCCGAGCGCTTTCGAGATTTCCTCGAAAATATTGGTGACGATCCGCTCGACATCCCGCTGATAAAGATGCGGATTACCGTTGGCGATCTGCGCGATCAACTCGGATTTGGTCATACGCTCAGCTCCCTCCCCCCGCCGCCGGCTGGCGCCAGAAAGCGTGGAGTCCCCAAGGGGTTAGCGCAAGGATGCGGGCCCCGTCAGCAAGAGTCAAGATAAGCCGTTCAAAAGACTGTGCTTTTCGCTCCAGCCGTCAAAACATTGCGGGCGCCTCGGGTTTCCCCGGGGCGCCCGCATCGAAAAACAAGGCAGAAGCTGGGTTATTCGGCGGAATCTCCGCCGTCTGCTTTGGCCTTGGCCTGCTTCTGCTTGAGGGCCGCGCCCAGAATATCACCCAGCGACGCCCCCGAATCGGCCGAGCCGAATTCGGCCATGGCCTGCTTCTCTTCCTCGACCTCACGCGACTTGATGGACAGCGTGAGTTTGTGCGTCTTGGCATCGATGGCGACGATCCGCGCATCGACCTTTTCACCGATTGCGAATCGGTCGCTACGCTGCTCGGAGCGTTCCTTGGCCAGCTCGCCGCGCTTGATGAAGCCCGGCACCGACTCGTTGACCATGACTTCGAGGCCGGTATCGATCACCTGCTTGACGACGCAGGTGACGACCTGACCCTTCTGCAAACCAACCGAGGCCTTCTCGGCTTTGTTCTCGGTGAGCTGCTTGATGCCGAGCGAGATGCGCTCCTTCTCGACATCGACGTCGAGCACTTTGGCCTGAACGCGCTGGCCCTTCTGATAGATCTTGAGCGCGGCTTCGCCTTCCTGCTCCCACGACAGGTCGGACAAATGCACCATGCCGTCGATTTCGCCATCGAGGCCGACGAACAGGCCGAACTCGGTGATGTTCTTGATTTCGCCCTCGATCAGCGCGCCGGGCGAGAACTTGTTCTTGAACGAAATCCACGGATTGTCGAGGCACTGCTTGAGACCCAGCGAGATGCGACGCTTTTCCTGATCGACGTCGAGGACCATGACCTCGACTTCCTGCGAGGTCGACACAATCTTGCCCGGATGAACGTTCTTCTTGGTCCAGCTCATTTCGGAGACGTGGACCAGGCCTTCGACGCCGGGCTCCAATTCCACAAACGCGCCGTAGTCGGTGATGTTGGTGACGCGGCCACGGAAGCGGGTGCCGACCGGGTACTTGGCAATGGCGCCTTCCCACGGATCGACGCCGAGTTGCTTAATGCCGAGGCTGATGCGCTGAGTCTCGGAGTTGAAGCGGATCACCTGCACCTTGAGTTGTTGGCCGACATGCAAGGCTTCCGACGGATGGTTGACGCGCTTCCACGAAATGTCGGTGACGTGGAGCAAACCGTCGACACCGCCCAAATCGACGAAAGCGCCGTAGTCGGTGATGTTCTTGACGACGCCGTCAAGAACTTGGCCTTCGCGCAGATCTTCCATCAATTTCGAGCGCTCGTGAGCGCGGGTCTCTTCCAGCACGGCACGGCGCGAGACAACGATGTTGCCGCGGGCACGATCCATTTTCAAAATCTGAAATGTCTGCGCAATGCCCATCAGGTGATTGACGTCGCGGACCGGGCGAATATCGACCTGGCTGCCCGGCAGAAACGCCACTGCGCCGTTGAGGTCGACCGTGAATCCGCCTTTGACGCGTCCGAAGATGTTGCCTTCGACGCGGGCGCTGTCCTTGTGCATTCTTTCGAGAACGTTCCAGGCCTCTTCGCGGCGCGCCTTGTCGCGCGACAGAATGATCAGGCCTTCGCGGTCTTCGTAACGCTCGACGAACACGTCAACGTTATCGCCCGCCTTGATTTCGATTTCCTTGCCGCCGCGAGTGAATTCCTTCACCGGCACGCGACCTTCGGACTTGAGACCGACGTCGACCAGAACGGCGTCGTCGTCGATGCGGAGCACGGTGCCGCGGAGCACCGAGCCTTCGATGGTTTCACTGCGCTTGAACGATTCGTCGAGGAGGGCGGCAAAATCTTCTTTGGCCGCCGTGGCTGCCTGAGCCATGTGCGTATTCCTTCTGATATTCTGATCCAGGCCGCGGGTTGGGTCCCGTGGTCTTGGTCCGCGCGCCGGCCCCATGCCGGTGTGTCGCGGCAGCACCCCAAATTGATTGAGCCGGGTCAGCCGGTAACAGAAACGTTTAACGTGACAGCTTGCGCGCGATGAAAGCCTTGGCTTGCGCCAGAACCTGACCGGCGTCGAGGGTGGTGGTATCGAGCACCCAGGCGTCCGCCGCGGCCACCATGGGCGCCACGCTTCGCCCTGAATCGCGGGCGTCGCGGGCAATCATGTCGTCGCGAACGCGGGCGTCTATAACGGCTTGGCCGCCGGCCCGCAACTCCTTGATTCGCCTCTCAACCCGGGCTTCCAGGCTGGCGGTCACGAAGATCTTAACGTCGGCGTCGGGGCAGATCACGGTGCCGATATCCCGCCCGTCTAAGACCGCGCCGGCCTTGTTTTGCGGGGGTTGGTAGGCAAAACGCCGCTGGAACTCGAGCAGCGCCGCCCTAACCCCCGGAATGGCGGCGACCGTGGACGCGGCCCCGCCGGCCGCCTCGGAACGGAGGTCGTCCCGGGAAAATTTGGTCAAATCGAGCGACTCGGCCGCCCTGACGGCATCCGCGTCGCGGGCGGGGTCGCCGCCGGCGCGCAGGACCGCAACGCCCACGGCGCGATAGAGCGAACCAGTGTCGAGGTAGGCGAGATTGAGGGCTTCGGCGAGGCTGCGTGCCATCGTGCCTTTTCCCGATGCCGCATGACCATCAACCGCGACAATGACTTTGCCGGAAGTCTTTTGGTACGCCGTCACGGCCGGTTGGACCTCAGGATGGCCGAGCCAAGATCCGTCATGAGCTGAATGAAGTTCGGAAAGCTTGTCGCGATCGAAGCCTCGTCATCGATCGTGATCGGCTGTTCGGCAACGAGGCCCAGCACCAGAAACGACATCGCAATACGGTGATCGAGATTGACCGCGATCGTCGCGTTGCCTTTGGGCGGTTTGCCGTTGCCGCGCACGATCAGCGTCTCACCTTCGGCACGCGCGTCGACGCCGCAAGCCTGCAACCCAATCGCCATTGCGCTCAGTCGATCGCTCTCCTTGACCTTGAGTTCGGCCAGCCCCTCCATCCGTGTCTCGCCCTCTGCACACGCGGCGGCGACGGCGAGAATGGGATATTCGTCGATCATCGAAGGCGCACGCGACGCCGGCACCTTGACGCCTTTGAGATGCGACGCCTTGACGATGAGGTCGGCCACGGGCTCACCGGCTTCCTCGCGGCGATTGGCGAAGGTGATGTCGGCGCCCATTTCGATGAGAGTATCGAAGAGACCGGTACGCAGCGGATTGAGCCCGACGTTCTTGAGCGTGATCTCGGAACCCGGCACCAGCAAAGCGGCAACCAGCGGAAATGCGGCCGAAGATGGATCGCCAGGAACAACGATGCGGCGACCGGTCAATTCGGGCTGTCCGACGATCGAAACTTTATAGACCGACGACCCTGGAGCGATTGGGCCGCACTCCACCTTGACGCCAAAGTGCTTGAACATTCGCTCGGTATGATCGCGGCTCGCGCTTGGTTCGGTCACGGTGGTGATGCCCGGCATATGCAGACCTGCCAGCAACACGGCCGACTTGACCTGCGCCGAAGCGATCGGACTGTCGTAAGCAAGCGGCATTGGCAACGGCCCGCCAACGATTGTCATCGGCAAGCGACCGCCAGCGCGGCTGGTGAACGTGGCGCCGGTCTGGCTCAACGGCTTGATCACGCGATCCATGGGACGGCGCCGCAATGATGCATCGCCGGTCAGGACCGACGTAAAGCGATATGCCGACAGCAGACCAGCGACGAGACGCGCGCCGGTCCCAGAATTACCCATGTCGAGCACATCTTCCGGTTCAGATAGGCCGTTGATGCCGGGCCCCCAGACATGCCAGGTGGCGGGCTCCCCGGTCGCCGGCCGGCGCTCTACGGTGGCACCCAAGGCCCTCATCGCCGAAGCGGTGCGAAGGACGTCGTCGCCCTCGAGGAGGCCGGTCACCGTGGTCTCTCCGACCGCCAAGGCACCCATGATGAGGGAACGATGCGAAATCGACTTGTCGCCGGGGATCACGGCCGCGCCCTTGAGCGGGCGCGCCTTTGTCGCGACAAGTGGGCGTGGTGGGCTTGAGGACATCGGTTTTGAATGGCCGCTTCCGGGAAGGCGCGGCCTGATAGCACAGTCCACGGGACCCGGCCTAGCCCACGGCGACGGGCCGGCTGCGGAAACGCACCGCGATCCGTCTTATATCTCCATCAAAATAAAGGGGTTTTTTGCTTTTGACTTGCCGAGGCAAAAGTGGCAAATGCCCGTGGCCCCAATTCGGGGGAGGATAACCCGATAACGGAGGACGGAGTGGGCAAGGTCGATCTAGGCGTCAAGCTGACGTGCGAGAGCTGCGGCTGCCGCTTCTACGATCTCGGCAAGCAGCCTGCCACCTGCCCCAAGTGCGGCGCGCAGAACCATCGTCCGCAGGTTTTCCGATCACGCCGGCCGTCTGAAGAAGCCAAGCGGGACCGTCCTCCGGTCGCCGCGCCCGCGGCCAAGAAGCCGGCCGACGAGCCCGGCACCGACGCGGACGACGACAGCGACGAAGAAGAAGATGTGATCGAGGACACCTCTGATCTCGGCGAAGACGACGAGGTCGAGGTTGACGTCGAGAAAGACGAAGGAACCTGATACAGTTGCTCGGTGCGTCCCGACCGCACCGGAGGATCATCGCGTTGCGTGGGGCCGTAGCTCAGTTGGGAGAGCGCCACAATGGCATTGTGGAGGCCGTCGGTTCGATTCCGTCCGGCTCCACCAATTTTTCAATGGGTTAGATTGTCTTTCAAACCTCAATGGTGTGTCTGGGAACTCACCAGGGACTCACCAAGATCAATTTCGCGCCTAACTTGATCGCTTGCGCAAACCGTTCATCGGCGCGGTAAAGGCAGTTTTCAGCCACTCCTACATTTCTTTTTTCCTTGGCGCACGGCGGTTCGACGCAGCCAAACTGGAGGGGGTACCACCCATTTTTTCGCGATACGAATATTCGTATTCCGGCTTGGACCGCGCTCTCGAATGTCCGGGGTCCTATCCGGAGCCTAGGTAGGTCCAGGGGCCTAGGCTGTTCTATCGTCCAACCGGTCAAGCGGGCCGGTGCGTTTTCCGTTAGAATGCCGTCGCCTGCCGCAGCTTTGCGACAATCTCTTCAGCCGCATGCCTCTTTCCCAACGTGGTCCTCCTTCAAAAATCCATACCTCAGGATGGACCACCTCAAAGGGGGCACCTCAGGCCGGGCCGCCGTATTCGACGTTGAGGTTGGCGTGGTCGCCAAAGGTGCCGGCGATGTGAAGGAACACGTCCTTGGCGGTGACGTGGGGACCAAGGCGGCCGGAGCGGTCGTAACTCACCGTGCCGCCGATGCGGAACCAGGTCTTGCCGGTGGTGACGGCGTGGAGGAGATCGGGGAAGCCGGTGCCGCGCCCGGCGCAATTGGTCGCGCCCGCGGCGCAGGCGTGGGAGTCCGAACACACCAGCACAGTTCCAGGCAGCCCGTAGCCGCGCTCGGAGACGACAACATGGTTGATCCCCTGCTCGGGGCCGACGTCGTGAAAGCGCTTGATACCGTGTTTCTTGACGAAGGCTCGGCCCATGGCCTGGGCGTCGGCGGCGTCGCGGTCGGGGGCGGGGACGAGGTGATCGTAGATCAGCACGATTTTCTCGGGATCATGGACTTTCAGGATCTCGCGGCGCAGGGCAGGCTGGAAGTTGGTGTCGAGCATCACCGCGGTGTCGACGTCGACCACCGCGAGATCGCCGGGCGAGACTTTTTTCTGGCTGCTCGCGCGCGCGAGGATCTTCTCGACTATCGTCATGCCCATGTCAGCAACGTTTCTGGATGTCTCCCTGGCGGAAGCCAGGGTCTATCCATCCATCTGCTCTGGCGGGATTTTTGGAAACATAGATGCTGGCGTTCGCCAGCATAACAACGAATGCTGTAGTGGGGGCGGTTCTCATTTTTCCTGCAACACTTGCAGGGTGTGCTCGCCGAGCTTCGACGGCAGCGAGCGCAGCGTGGCTTTGGAACGGGACATTTTGTCCGCCGTCAGCGTTCGTTAGACAGGGTGGCGTAGTTTGATACTGGAGGATTTCTGGTTCATCGTAGCTCTTAAAGGAAGCGAAGATGAA
>VGEM01000095.1 GCA_016869315.1 Alphaproteobacteria bacterium
TGACACCAGGATGATGGCCGGAATCGGATCGCCTGTGACCGCCTTAGTGTAAATGTCGCTGATCAGCGGCTCGACCAGAACGCCGCAAGCGATCACGCCGAGAACCGGGATCACGTCTCCGCCCGGAACCTTAAACGGCCGCGGCAGATCGGGCCGCGACCGCCTAAGCCACATCACGCTGATGCAAACGATGGCGAACGCGACCGCCGTGCCGAGGCTAACGAGATCGCCAAGGATGGTGATCGGCAGCATCGAGGCGGCAATCGCGATCATCCCGCCAAGCAGAATGGTGCCCTTCCACGGCGTGCGATACTTGGGGTGCACCGTCGTAAACGCCCGCGGCAGCAGGCCGTCGCGGGCCATGGCGTAGAACACGCGCGTCTGGCCGTAAGTCAGGATCAGCATGACCGACGACAAGCCGGCGACGGCACCGACCTTGATCATGAACGAGAACCACCCGATCCCCATGCGATCGACCGCAACGGCAATCGGCTCGGGGCCGCCCAATTCGCGGTACGGCACAATACCGGTGAGAACCGCCGCAACCGCCATGTAGATGGCCGTGCAAACCAGCAGCGAACCAAGAATACCGACCGGCATATCCTTCTGCGGATTCTTGGCTTCACCAGCCGCCGTCGATACCGCCTCGAAACCGACGTAAGCGAAGAAGATCACTGACGCGGCGCGAAACACGCCGTCCATGCCGTACTTGTAGCCGCCCTCGTTCTCGGGTATGAGCGGCGTCCAGTTGGCCGGATCCACATAGGCGATCCCCATCGCGATGAAAGCCAGCAGCACCACAACCTTGATGACCACGATCACGTTGTTGACCGATGCCGATTCTGACACGCCAATCACCAGCAACCCGGTGACCATCAGAATGCCGATGGCGCCGACCAGATTGAAATCCGACGTGAACCGGAACGCGAGCTTGCCGCTCTCGTCCGCCGTCGACTGGATCATCGACGCCGCCAGAGATGATGGTACCTCGATGCCAAAATCGCGGAGGAAACTGAGGACGTAGCCCGACCAGCCGACCGCGACCGTCGCGGCGGCGACGCCATACTCTAGCACCAGCAGCCAGCCCATGATCCAAGCGAAGACCTCGCCCATGGTGGCGTAGGAATAGGTATAGGCGGAACCCGCGACCGGCATGGTCGAGGCCAGCTCCGCGTAACACAAACCGGCGAAGACGCAGGCGATGCCCGCGATCACGAACGACAGCATCACGCCGGGCCCGGCGAAGTTGGCGGCGGCGTTACCGGTCATCACGTAGATGCCGGCTCCGATGATGCAGCCGATGCCGAGAAACACAAGGTTCAAAGGACCAAGTGTGCGCTTCAGACTCTGCGTCTCCGCCTCGCCGATGATTTGGTCGATCGATTTCCTGATGATCAGGCGGCCGCCTCCCTGGCCCGATTGTGCCGTCATGATTGTGAACCCCTGTTTCGGTCGCCGGGAATGTGGGTCCGGCGACGGTGCCCCTCGTAGTGGGACCTTATTATAGGAGCGCAAGACGGCAAACTGTTCCGACCCAAGGCGGGCAGAAGTTGCCGGAGCGACCGGCGGCAGCGCTCGAAAGCACCTCAGGATCGTCAGATAACCTATTGATATAATTACGCTATATTCCTTCCTCTCCTCTGGCACGCCGTTTGCAAAGAAGAGAACGCGGACAACGAAGTTGCCCGCATGCGCTTGGTCAGTGGTCACGGAGCTTGAGCAATGTCGGTCATCGATTTTCTGTCGGTCCGGAAGAAGGCGAACGATGCGTTCCCAACGCAAGGCGCCGCCGCCAAGGCCGCCCCCCCGCCGACCCTGACCGCCAGCCAGTTTGCCCGTCACCTCAATCAAATTGCAGAGGATGAGACGCGCCGCGCCATGAAGCGCCAGGTCGAGACGGTGGACCCTCGCGAGATGATCGATCTCGCGAAGATGGTCGCCGAGCTCAAGGCCAAGTACGTCGCGACCACCCTCGCCTTCGCCGGCAACCGCACCCCGGTGACCGACGCCGAGACCGACCAGCTGCGCAGCATGCGCCTCAGGCTCCAGGAATTGGAAGCCGCTTACACCGAGGTCACCGAAGTGGTGACCGGCCAGTTGGTCGAGGTCCGCGGCGTCAGCGCGGAAAAGTAAGCCACCAAGTTTCCCGAGGTGACCACCACCCCCCGGTTCCGGCCAGGATGGCTGGGCCGGGGGTTATCTTTCTCTGGACTTGCGCTACCTACCCACGAAGCCAGTTCTCGATCTTCAACCCCCTGACCCGCGAGAACTCACGAACATTGTCTGTCACTAGTATCAGATTGACAGCCATGGCTTGTGACGCGATGAGAAGGTCATTCGCGCCAATTATCAGTCCTTTCGATTCAAGATCAGCGCGAGTTCGCGCATAGATGATGTCCGCCGGAGCTTCGAACGGTAGAATCTTGAATCTCTCCATCATACCCTGCACGCGCTCCGTCATTTTCGGATGCGGTTTCTTCGGCACACCGAATCTGAGTTCACACGCGACGATGATGCTTGTCGCGAGTTCTTCGTTTCCAACGCGTTGAATCCTTGAGGCGACGACGCCGTTCGTATGCCGAAGCGCATCCGAAATGATATTGGTGTCGAGCAAGTACCGTGTGCTCATAGATCGACAGGTTCCGGCGGTGGATCGTCAATGTGGGGAAACTCATGTTCAATCGGCTCTAATGTTTTGAGCCATGCCGAAAATGTTTTCGGTCGCGTCGGCTCGATGATCAAACGCCTGCCTTCCCGGCGCATGATCGCACTCGTTCCCGGCAGCTCATACTCGCGCGGGATGCGTACCGCTTGATTGCGGCCGTTGCGAAACAGTTTGACCTGACGTTGGGCGGCCACGGGACCTCCTGTGCGGGTATGCGCCTGTTAGCATATGCTTTAGCATTTGCCGATACCGACGTGAGGTCAATCAATCAGAAGCCGTCGCCAGGCGCATCCGCCATGTCGCCAGCGTCAGCGCCAGAATGCCGATACCTGCCGCCGTGATGGCGTCGCGGAGGCCGATCACGTCGGCGATTCCGCCCCACAGCAATCCGCCAGACATCATCCCTGAGCTGAAGGTCATCATGAACAGCGAAATTCCTCGCCCCTGCATTGAGGCGGGCAGAATGATCTGCGCGGCGACCTGAAAAGTGATAGTCGAGTTGGTCCAGGCGACACCGAACAGAAACGCCATGGCGGATGCGATGCGGATGTCGCTGGTGGCGGCGATTCCGAGATACGCGATCGTACCGATGACGGCGCTGAGATAGACGTGGATATCGGGCGTGATACGACCGGAAAGCCGGCCGCGCGAGAAAGCGCTCAGCACTGAGCCGATCCCAACCCACGTGATCAAGGTTCCGAAGGTGCCAGGCCCGCCGCCGAGCGAGGTCTTGGCAACCAGGGGCATCAAGGCCATCAGTGCGCTCATGCACGACAGGAAGAGGAAGAAGCGGACGAGGATTCCGCGAAACCGGCGTTCGCTGGCGGCGAATTTGAGCCCGTTCCAAAGCGCCTCGATGAAACCCTCGCGCAGGCGAACCTTCAGTTCGGGCCGCGGCAATCGAAGAAAATAGAGCGCCATCAGGCCGTAGGCGACGACGTTGGCGACCAGGGCGACGGCGACGTTGAAGGCGCCGATGATCGCGCCGGCGATGGCGGGGCCGACCGCACGGCCGACATTGAGGGCGATCGAATTGAGCGTAAGCGCCTGCGCCAGCAGGTCGCGCTTCACCAGATCCTGGACGACAGCCATCATCGCCGGGCTCTGTAACGAGAACACCGTGCCCATGATCAGGGTGTGGAGCAGCAACAGGGTCGGCGTGATGAGACCGGTAGCGGCCAGTGCGGTCAGGCTGATCCCGACACCGGCGAGCAAAGTATTCAAAGTCAGGAGGTAGCGCGTGCGGTCGACCTTGTCGGCCAGCACACCTCCGGGAAGCGCGAAAAACAGACCCGGCAACGTATATGAGGCCTGCACCAGCCCCTGCATCACGGCCGCGTCGTTGAGCAGCGTCATCTGCCATGAGCATGCGACCGAATTGATCCAGCCGGCCAGCATGGCAACCGACAAGACCGTGTAGAATCTGCGGAATTCCGGAATTTTCAGTGGCGCGCCTAAACCGGGCGGGTGTTCCGGCGTCGTCGGTCCTGGGTTCGCTGGGGCGGTCATGGCGGGCAAGGTCAAACTGGCACAGCCTTAGGACGCGGCCAAGGCCAGGCTAAGCCCAGTGCTTGCATCATCATTTGCTCCGTGAAAACCTACATGGCGTTCACCTGCAGGGAGGCCACCGTCATGACGATCCATCGCCGTTTGAGTGTTATCGCGCTCGCCATCGTTTTGGCGACGCCCGCCATGGCGCAGCTCACCCGCACTGCCGAAATTAAGGACATCCCGCTCCGCGGCAACATTCACATGTTCATGGGCGCCGGCGGCAATATTGGCGTCACCACCGGCGTCTACGGCAATGCTGTCATCGACACGCAGTTCGCCGAGATGGTCGACCGGATCAAGGCCGCGGTCGGTAAGCTCGATTCAAAACCGATCGGCTACGTGCTCAACACGCACTGGCATTTCGATCATACCGGCGGCAATGAGGGCCTCGGCAAGTCGGGCGCTTTGATCATCGCCCACGAGAACACCTTCAAGCGCATGGCCACGAAGAGCGCGATCAAAGACATGAAACTTGAGTTCGAACCGTCTCCGGCCGCCGCGTTGCCGAAAGTGACGGTCAACGACACGGGGACGCTCCGCCTCAACGGGCATACCGTTCAGATGATGCACCTCCCGGCGGCCCATACCGACACCGACGTGATGTACCTCTTCGCGGAGGCCAATGTCGTACATACCGGCGATGTTTACACCCGCCTCAGCTATCCGTTCGTCGATGTCAGCAGCGGCGGCAGCATCAAGGGCATGATCGCGGCACGAAAGAAGATTCTCAGCCACGTCAATGCCGACACACAGATTATCCCCGGCCATGGCGTTCTGTCGACCATGAAGGAGCTGGCTGACACCATTCCGATGCTTGAGGCCGTCGAAAAGCGCGTTGCGGCTTCTGTTAAGGCCGGCAAAACCCTTGAGCAGACCCTGGCCGAGAAGCACACCAAGGAGTTCGATGCCGTCTATGCGCCGCGCCCCGACCAGGGCGACGTCTTCGTGACACGCATCTACAACGAACTGGCCGGTAAATAAGCCGTCGATGTCCGTCACGATTTACCATAATCCGCGCTGCGGCAAATCGCGCACGACGTTGGCACTGCTTGAAGGCAAAGGCATCAAGCCCAGGGTCGTAGAGTACTTGGTAACGCCGCCGTCGGCCGCGGACCTCAAATCGATCCTTAAACAGCTCGGCATGACGGCGCAGGATCTGGTGCGCAAGAAAGAGGCCGCGGATGTCGGGGTATCGCCCGATCGGCTGACGGAAGATCAGCTGGTGGCAGCCATGGTCAAGCACCCGATCCTGATTGAGCGGCCGATTGTCGTGTCGGGCAAAAAAGCCGCGTTAGGGCGCTCGCCCGAACATGTTCTCACAATTCTTTGAGCGGATCGGCCTGACGCGCCTCACGCCTCGTCAGAAGCTGGTCTTTGGCGGATTGTGGACGATCGCCCTTGTCATCGTCGCGGCTTTTCTGTGGAGCTTGCGCTGGAGCCCAGGCGAAATCGAACAGGCGCGCGCGGCTTATGCCGCGATACTGGAAGTGGAAGCAGCCAACGGATTTGTGCGACGCCGTGGCGGCGCCATCGACGATCTCCAGGCCGACGAGCTCAAGATCTATTACCAGCGCGCGTCGGAGCTTTCCGCCAAGGCGGGCGACGACGTGCTGAGGCGTGTCCACGCGGATCTCCCAGAGATTTGGCATGGCGCGTTCCTGCGCAGTACCCGGTTTTATCTCGATGCCATCGCCAAACTCGACCGCGATGGCGCTCGTGAGGCTTCGTTGATCCAGGACGACTGGTTTCGCTGGTACAATCTGCACCGCGGAGAGCTGGACATCCCAGATGAGGCACGGCGGATATCGAACGGCGCCACGAAATAGCCCCGCGACACGCACCTGAATTTCGTTGCGGATCAATATCCTTGACGCGGAAGTTTACGATTGCGTTAAGAACTTGTGATAGCGACTTGGTGTCGTTGCCGAAAAAGCAAGAGCAAACACGGCGCGACCAGGGGCTCGGGTGCGCCAGGTTTCGTTGGTCGTCATTGCCGCGCTGCTAGGTGCCGCCACCGTCGTGGCGCAACCGATCGAACGCGCCGTCGCACCAGGCGTGACCGAGATCATCGATGGCGGTTCGGTCAAGACGGTCTACGACCGCGCCTACTTCGCATCCTATTCGCCGATCAGCGCCAAGGACATTATCGAACGCGTGCCCGGCGTCACGTCCCTCGCCGGCGCCGTAGGAGTGCGCAATAACGAAAAAAGCGCGCGTCGTGGATTGCGGTCTTCGACCGATCAAGTTCTCATCAATGGCCGCCGGGTGTCGGGAAAGGAAGGCACGCCAAGCGATCTGCTCGAGAAACTTCCGGCGCAACGAATCGTTCGGATCGAGGTGATCACCGGCGAGATCAAGGAACTCGACGCCGAAGTCGGCGCCCGGGTGATCAATATCGTCACCGACCAGAGCTCGACCATTGGCGGCAGCTATACCAACGGCATCATCAACACGACCATGGGCGACACCATTCCGGTGTTTCTGGTCAATATCAGCGGCGAGTCCGGCGGCCTTAGCTACAACTTTTCCGTCGAAAAGCGTCCCCAGGCGTCACCAGGCCGCATCGTCGATCGCCGGTTCAGCCCAGCCGGGGTATTGATTGGCGGCGTCGACGAAACTCGCGATCGCTCGGGCCGCCTACTGACGTCGCGACTGTTGATTGGCTACAATTTCGAGAGCGGCACGACGCTGCAATTCAACGGCATCGGCAGCTTTGTTCCGAGCGAATACCCGGACATTGCCGGCGCCTTCACAATTGCTGGAACAACTCGAACACCCACCACGGCCATCCTCGATCGCACCGACAATAAAGACTACAAGGCCGAAGGGAGCGTCGATCTTACCGTTCCGTTTGGGTCGGGTCACAAGTTTCTCGCTCTCGGCGTCTACAATCGCCGGACCATCGACGAAGACAGCCTGACGTCGAACTTGGTTAGCGCCACGACGGTTGCCTTCGCTGCGGATACGCGCGACGAGCATGCGGCCGAAGGCATCCTGCGCGGCACATTTCAGTTTTCGGTGTTCAACGGCGATACGATCGAACTCGGCGCCGAAGGCGCGCGTAACAAACTCGACAAGGACCTCGACTTCTTCACGCTGACGCCAGGTGTTCGCACCGAAGTACCGTTGTTCAATAGCGATCAAGTCATCACCGAAGACCGCATTGAGCCGTTCCTCAGCTACACCTGGCAGCCGTTCGACAGCCTGGTGATCGAGCCCGGCATCGCCGCGGAATTCTCGTGGCTCGATCAAATCGGCCCCGACGTCGACGAAGAGCGCCATTTCAAATTCGTCAAACCGAGCTTCAATTTCTACTGGACGCTGTCACCGCGCGAACAGATTTACATCAACGTCATCCGCGATGTGGCGCAGCTGTCGTTTACCGATTTCGCCGCCACCGTTGATCGCGACGGCGACGAAATTCTGGGTGGCAACCCGTTGCTTCGGCCCGAACGATCATGGGACTTCGCGCTCGGCACCTCGGTGACATTGCCCGGCGATCGCGGCAATTTTGGCTTGCGCGGATTCTATCGCGCCATCGATGACGTGCTCGACCGCGTTCCGATCGTCGGCACGGCGTCGGGCCCTGGCAATATCGGCTCGGGCAAGAGCTATGGCGGCAAGGTTGAGATGAGCGTCAAACTCGGCAAATTCGGCCTGTTCGACGGCACGCTCTCGTCGAACTACACGTGGCAGGATTCGCGTGTCACCGACCCTTTCACGCGTCTCAAACGCCGTATCGCGAAACAACCGCGCTACATCTGGGGAAACCAGTTCCGCCATGACGTCAGATCCTGGGGTTTCAGCTACGGCCTCGAATACACCAAAAATGGCGGCTTCATCGAGAGCGACTTCGACAAATTCGACCGTCGAACGACGGCGGCGGATGCGCGTGTGTTCTTCGAACAGCAGTTCACCCGCAACGTCTCGGCGCGATTTTTTTACACCAATGTCGCACGGGAATCGTCGGTGCGGATGCGCACCCGCTACGCAGTGAGCCAGGCCGACGGAACCGTCCTGCAAACCGAGCGTCGCGCCGAAAGGCCGGCCGCGTATTACGGCGTCCGCGTCCGCGGCACGTTCTGAGTTCGTTCACAGAGCGAATCAGTTTACCCAAAGCTATTGAATTTTCTGAGAAATTCCGTGATGGTACGATCCTTGAGAGGACCGACGCCTCACTGGTGACGCGACAAGAGCCAAAACCGTGGCCGCGCGTTGCCCTGCCGCGAGCCGAGTGACGATGCGTCGGACAACTGTGTGCCTCTTGGCCTTGGCCGGAGGGTTGGCGGCCGCTGAAGCCGGCGCCCAGCCGTCACCTTCGCCCGCCGCGATACCCTCCGCCGGCAATATCACGATCTACGACGAGAAATTCTTCTCGCAGTACGGCGTCGTCACCGCGCGCGATCTGCTCGAGCGCATCCCCGGCATGACGGCGGTGATCGGCGCTAGCTTCGCTACCGCCGACCAAGCGCAGCGTCGCGGCCTCAGATCCGACACCGATCAGATCCTGATCAACGGCAAGCGCTCGACCAGCAAGGAAAGCGATGTCTCCGACTACCTTTCGCGCATCCCGGCCAACCAGGTCCTGCGGGTCGAGGTGATCAGCGGCAACGTCAAGGAGATCGACGCTTCGGTGTCGGGCCGGGTGGTCAATGTCGTCCTGAAAAGCGGCGCCGGCGGCGCCGGCGGCACCGGGTCCGGCGCATTCGCCATGGGTGGTTTCGTATCGCCGACCGGCGCCACCTCGCCCAGTGGCGATGTGTCCTACAACTACACCAATGGCGGCTTCGGCTTTACAGCCGGATTCGAGACTCGCTCTCGCATTCAGCCGGCGCAGGTCTACGACACCATTCGCAACCCAGCCGGGGTTCAGATCGGCCGGCGCTACGAGAACCGCGAGCGCAATCGCAACGAATATTCGGTCCGCGGCCGAGTCAGTTACGCGTTTGACGGCGGCACGGCGCTCCAGCTCGCGGGGTATGGCAATCGCGTCCCCTACGACGACGCCGACACCGCGGACATCTTCGTCATCGCCGGCGGACGAGAAACCTACGTCAGCGCGGTGCAGGATCAAACCAATGGCCACGAACAGCGCTATGAAGTGTCGAGTGACGTGACGGTGCCGCTCGGCGAGTCGATCAAGGTTCTTGGCCTTGGCGTCTACTCCGAGGGCGAGATCAAGACCGACAGCGAAATCTTCGACGTCATCGGTCGCTCACCGGTGCAATTCGCCGGCGACGCCCGCGACGAAGTCAAGACGCAGAAGATCGCGCGGCTCACGATTCAGGCCGAACTGACGCCGAAGCAACAGCTCGAATTTGGCGCCGAGGGCGCCAAGACCCAGCTCGACAAGGACCTCGATTTCTTCAATCTGATCGGCGGCACGAGGATCGACACTCCGGTTTTCAATAGCGACACCGTCATCAACGAAGATCGCGCCGACGTTTTCGTAAGCTACACCTGGAAACCGGGATCGCTCGAGATCGAGCCCGGCGTCGGCGCTGAGTTCTCAAAGCTGCGGCAGGCAGGCCCCGACGCCAACGTTTCCCGGACGTTTTCGTTCGTCAAGCCGAGCCTCAACATCTGGTTCTCGCCAGCACCCTCGACGCGGTGGTTTTTGTCGGC
Source organism: Alphaproteobacteria bacterium (assembly GCA_016869315.1). Taxonomy (GTDB): domain Bacteria; phylum Pseudomonadota; class Alphaproteobacteria; order Rhodospirillales; family Rhodospirillaceae; genus VGEM01. The sequence goes on from VGEM01000095.1 coordinate 9,842, forward strand.
ACAGCGCGATGTCGGCCAACTGACGTTCGAGGATTTCGCCGCCAGTTTCATCCGCGAGGATAACGAAGTCGTCGCCGGCAATCCTAATCTGGTACCGGAAAAGACCTGGGCGTTCGAGCTGGGCACCGAGCATCGCCTGCCGCGCGACGCCGGCGTGCTCAACGCCCGCGGCTTTTACAAGCGCATCAGCGACGTCAACGATGAAGTCCCGATCGGCATTGGCGCCTCGGGGCCCGGCAATCTTGGCCGCGGCACCGCCTATGGCGCGCAGCTCGAATGGAGTTTCAAGCTGGCACGGATGAATCTGTTCGACGCGACGACCGGCGGTTCTCTGCTGGTGCAGGATTCGAGCGTCGGCGATGCATTCACCGGTTCGAAGCGCCGCATCGGCCGTCTGCCAGAATACGAATTCAAGATCGACTACAAGCACGACATCACCGCCTGGGGCTTCAGTTACGGTTTCGAAATCAACAAGTCGGGCGCCAGCGTCGAGAGCGATTTCGGCAGATTCGACCGGCGCGTCGTGAAGCGTGGCGATATCCGGGTCAACTACGAAAAGAGGCTCGGCTGGGGCCTGATCTGGCGGATGTTCGCCGGGAACGCCGCACAGCAGTTCACCCTGCGCGACCGAACCGTCTTCGCCGTCAGCCAAAGCGATGGCGTCGTCCGTCAGACCGAGCGACGGATCGAGCGCACCAAATTCTTTATCGGCTTCCGGCTGCGGGGAAATTATTGATGGCACGCCTTTCCGTTTCCGCTCTCGCGCTTCTGTTTGCCCTGGCGCTGGCCCACGTCGTACTCGCGCAGACGGTGCAAAACGGCGTCACCATCTACGACCAGAAGTTCTTCTCCCAATACGCCGTGGTCACAGCGCGCGATTTGTTGGAGCGCATTCCAGGCATGGGCCCCGTTCTCGCCTCCCTCACGCAGCGTGGCGGAAATTTTGGCGGGCAAGGGGTACAAGATCGGCGCGGCATGCGCTCCGACACTGATCAACTCCTGATCAACGGGCGCCGCTCGACCAGCAAGGAGTCTGACGCAACCGACTTTCTGGAACGCATTCCGGCGGCGCAAGTCGAGCGAATCGAAGTGATCACCGGTAACGTCAAGGAGATCGATGCCTCGGTCTCGGGTCGCGTAGTCAACATCGTGCTCAAGGGCGGAGATAAAGGCTCAGGCTCGGGCGCTTTTGTCACCGGCATTTCATACACGACCTCCGGGCCGGCCAAACCGGTCAACCAACTCTCGTACAGCTACGAACGCGGCGGGTTCAGCGCGACCATCGGCCTCGAGAACCGGCCGCAGGCGTTCACACAAGTGGTCAACGACGCTATTCGCAGCCCCGCCGGCGCTCAGACCGGCCGGTTCTTCGAGAATCGCACGCGATTTAACGCCGAATACATCGGCCGCCTGCGGACCGGATACTCGTGGACCAACGGTGCCTCGACGCAACTGACGGCGCTCGGCAATTACGCCCCACGCAAGGAGTTCGACACATCGGAGTCCTTTGCCGTAACCGGCGCGACCGAGCGCCGCCTGTTCGCGATTCAAGATCGGACCAAGGGACACGACCTCAAGTACGAAGTCTCAACCGACGTCGTTGTCCCCCTTGGCGAGTCGATCAAAGCCCTGCTGTTCGGCATTTATTCGCGCGGCGACGTCGACTTCGACAGCCTGACATCGAACATTGTTCCAAGCCCGAATGTGCAGATTGGTGGCGACAGACGGAACGAAGATAAGTCCGCTAAGATCGCACGGCTGACGCTGCAAGGCGACATCGCCTCGGGACACCAGATTGAGATTGGGGCCGAGGGCGCCAAGACCAG
>VGEM01000096.1 GCA_016869315.1 Alphaproteobacteria bacterium
AATAATTTCAACGACAAGGCAGAGCGCGTGACGCTGACCCCGCTGCATCGGCCGCGGCTGCCGGCACACCTGCAGAAATTCGCCGACGTGTACCGGTTCGAGCGCTATTGAGCGTCGCGAAAGCCGTGCGACGGTTGCGGTGCGACAATGTCGATATCCGGCGCGGAGAAGTCAGTCCCCTTGAAAAGCAGGGGCTCGCCGAGGTCGCTCTGCATCGTCCGCCTCGGGATGTTTGATGCTGAGCGCCAAACCTTTATAAACATCCAAGCATAAATCTATTCCAGGCAAATTTGCGCCTATGGCTATTGGACATAGCGAGGGTTTCTGGTTTGGGTTAAGTGACGTATGTGAGGCTTGGTGGGGCGATGCCGGTAGATGACACGGTAACTCTCAGTCGCGACGGGGCCGTCGGGACGATCCTGTTGAATCGCCCCGACAAACGGAACGCGCTCAATTCCGCGATGTGGCAGCGCCTGGGTTCGCTCGTCGATGAAGCCGATGCCGATCCGGCGATCAAGGTGATCGTCGTGACCGGTGCTGGGCAGGCATTTGCCGCCGGGGCCGATATCGACGAGTTCGAAGCCGTGTTTGCCGATCGCCGCGCCGCCGAGGCGACGGCCGCGATCACTTATCAGGCTCAGAAGAAACTGCACCGCAATCGTAAGCCGACCATCGCCAAGATTCGCGGCGCGTGTGTCGGTGGCGGCTGCGGCATCGCACTCTGCTGTGATCTCCGCTTTGCCGACACAACCGCCAAATTGGCGATCACGCCGGGCAAACTCGGTTTGATCTACAGCCTCGCGGACACCAAGCGGTTGATCGATCTTGTCGGTCCCGCCACCGCGAAGGATATCCTCTACACCGGCCGCATTCTCGATGGCGCCGAGGCACATCGGGTGCGCTTGCTCGATCGCCTGATCGAGCCCGACAAACTCGACGATACGGTCGCAAGCTATGCCGCCGACATCTGCGCCGCGTCACAATTTTCGGCACGCGGTACGAAGCAGATCGCACAGATGATTCTCGATGGCGTCGACGACGACACCGCGGTAACTCGTAAGCTTTTCGTCGATGCCTTCGCCGGTGCCGACTTCAAGGAAGGCTTCGCGGCGTTCCGCGCCAAACGCAAGCCGAACTTCACTGCCTGAAAGCGCAAACTCGTCATGGCCGACGCCTCTTTCAAGGACTATGTGCTGGATCAGCTCAAATCCGTGGGCGGCGTCGCGGCGCGCGCGATGTTCGGCGGGTTCGGAATCTACAAAGGCGGTGTCATGTTCGGCCTGATCGCCGATGATGGACTGTATTTCAAGGTCAGCGACGAAAATCAGGCCGACTATGTCGCGCGCAAATCAGGGCCATTCATCTACGAAAGCGCCGGCCGCAAGCCGATTACCATGTCGTATTGGAAAGTGCCGGTCGAGGTGCTCGAAGACGTCGACGAGGCCCGGGCCTGGGCGATAAAAGCCTACGACGTGGCGCTCAAGGCGCGGAAAGATTCCGGAAAACAACCGAAGCCACGGCGCATGTCGCACGCCGGGCCCAGGCCGCGGCGGCGCTAGCGGTCACTTTCCGGTCGCGGGCAGCGGCTCGGTTTTCACGACCTGACTCATCTCGATGACGTAGCCGTCCGGATCGCGAAAAAACATGTTCCGAACGGTCTTGATCGAATCGGCGCTTCGGGTCTTGGCTTCTTTCGGCAATTGCAACATCGGCGTGTTCATTGCTTGCAGATTGGCATAGACCTCATCGACGCTGTCCGTCTCGATCATCAGCACCGCATCGCCGACGCCGATCTGATCCATCACGTCGCGTGTTCGCGCCAGCGCAGGTTGGTCGTATTGCAACAAGCCGACCATCGCGACCCACTCGTCTTTGCCGGCCATGATCGTGAATTTGGAAAGCCCAGGCTTGCCGTTCAGCGGCAATGAAATCGGCTGATTTGGGTCGCGCGCCCCGCCGGTTTTCAGCCAGATATGGAAACCGATCTTCTCGCAGAAGGCGACGGACTTCTCGACATCGCTGACCAGCAGCGTGGTTCGTCGCACAACCGAGGTTGCGGCTTCGGCATCAAAGATGAGAAACCCGACGATCAAGCCGAGAAGTGTTCGCACCATGACGACAATCCTCACTTTGTTTTCCGTGCGGCGTACTCTTTCTTGCCCTGTTGGGCGAGATCCCAGATGCGCTGGCCATCCGGGCCCGCTTGATCGAGCAGGCGGCGAGTAATCGCAGAAGTTGCCTGACGCCACTGGTCGCGCTGCTCTTTCGTGATCTCGTGCACCGTGAACCCGCGCTGTCCGGCCGTCGCGAGGTCGCCGGCAACTTCTTCGCGCACCCATTGGCGCGACTGCTCGAGCGAGACCCAGGATTCGAGCATGACTTTTTTCTGCTCCGGCGGCAGCCGATCAAGCCAGCTCTTGCGCAGCACGATCAAAGATGTCGCGAAATTATGATCGGTGTTGGTGATGTGAGGGGCGGCCTCGGAGATGCCGGTGCGCGCATAAAGCACAGCGCCGGTTTCGCCGGCCTCGATCAGGCCGGTCTGTAGCGACGAGATGATGTCGGCGAAACCAAGCGGGATCACGTCGGCGCCGACCGACTCGGCGAACAGCTTCGACGCTTCATTGGCCGAAACGCGAAATCGCTTTCCTTTGGCGTCTGCCGGAACGAGGATCGGTGTCTTCGACCAGATCTTGCCGAAGCCAATCTCGTCCCACATCAGGAGGTGAACGTCTTTGTCGGCGTAGAGCTTCGAGTAGGCGTCGAACAGGTAATTGTCCATGACGAAATCGGACTCGGCGACGTCGTCAAACAAGAACGGTACATAGAGCACCGCAGTCTCCGGGACGACGGTGGTTGCTACCGCGCCGGACCAATTGGCGACGTGAATACGGCCGCGGCGGATGCCGGACACCAAATTTTCCTCGACGCCGAGTTCGCCATAAACCAGCATCGTCATGTTGATGGCGCCGGCCGAGCGCGCCTCGACGTTCTTCTCGTACGTCAGCCATTTTTCTTCGCCCCGCGTATTGCGCGTGCCGGTGCCGCCAGCCGTGACTTCGATGGCGGCAAGGGCGGATGCCGAAACAAGCGCAAGGCACAAGGCGGCCAGGACTTTCATGACATGCTCCGAAATGAGACGCGAACTATGCCTGAATCAGGGTCCAGGCGAAACCGTCGGGGGCGACGAAAGAGAACGCCTTCTCGCCGAATTCATCCGGCATGACGGCCGTTATCCGTGTTGCGCGACTCGTTGAAACCCGCGCGTGCATGTGGTCGATGTCGCCAACGCGAGCCGTGAACAGTGAATAGCCAAGCTGGCCTGGCTGGGCGCGCGCCAGCCGATCATCGGGCGGGCGCGGCGAGCGGAGCAGAAAGCACCGCAAGCGTCCCGGCAAATGCTCGGCCGGGGCATCGCCTGCTTCCGGATCATCGAAGTCAACTTCCGTGAAATTCTCGTCCGGCGCCAACTCGAACATGTCGCTCGGCATGTAGCCCGGCTTATGGCCGATATCGACGCGATGATAGCGTTTGAAGCCGATGACCTGGTCGTAGAAATCAAACACGCCGAGATCGGTCCCCTGCAGGACGATCGCCATATGGCAGCCCTCACTAAGGCGGAGCGGGCAATCCGGGTTGATGGTGCCGTATTTCGGCACGGCATAATTCATGCGCGTCATGGCCACGAGCTGCGCTTCGGGTTGGAATAAGAGCACATCACCCGACGCCGCGATGGTTTCCCGAAACGGCTTTTTCTCGGCCGCTTTCTTGGCGAGGTCGAGATTGTAATGCGGTCCAACCAGGTGAATCGGTTTGCCCTGTTGGCGGAGGATTTCGCCATGCACATAGGCATTCGAGATGTTGTCGGTGCGATGCACCGACCAGCGATTGCCGTGGGTCCTCAGCGGCGCCATGCGCAGGCCGGAGCCGGTTGGTGTGTTCCATTTCATCAGGCGAATCAAACCGGCCGTCGCATTTTGATGAAGCAGGCGCACGCTGCTCACGGCCGAATCGACGCCGTAGAGCGCCTCAGCCTCGTGGCGAGACAACGACCCGCGATGGCCGACGCGGTAGCCGCAGGACTGCCAGAAGGCAATCGCTTCCTCCACATCTGTGGTGCCGACGCCGATGTCGTAGACGCCGCCAATCAATGTTTTGCGGACCGGAGCCATGAGTTACCCTCTCCATCGCGGACCTTGCCTCACGGGGACCGCGAGTCAAGAGAGCACGCGAGAGTTCACGTTGGCGTTTCCGGTTATTCACTCGACCCTCGATCCCAAAGCGCTCAAGGCCGAGATCGCGCGCCGCTACGTTCTTGCCGAGCCGCTTGATTGCCGGCTGATCAATCGCGCCAATAACGACTTTTATGAAATCCGCGCCGGTCGCGAGCGTTTCGCGCTTCGCGTCGCCAAGGCGAATTTTCGCCCCGACGAGGCATATGCTTACGAACTCGAACTCCTAACACACTTGCATCAGTCGGGATGTCGCGTGCCGGTTCCGCTCCGCGCGCGCGACGGCGCGCTCTTCTTCACGGTCGAGGCCCCCGAAGGCGTTCGAGCGATCGCGATCTTTGGCTGGCTCTCGGCCAGACCTTTCACCAACAAGCTCACGGCCGCGGATGCGGCCGACATGGGTGCCGCTTTGGCGCGCATTCACATCGCGGGGCGCACCTTCCGGACCAATTATCACCGCGCCGTCAATAATTCGGCCTACGTCAAACAGCATATGCCGGCGTTGTCTGACATGCTGGCGAACAGCCCTGAGGATCGGGCCTTCTATCTCAAGGCTGAAGCTCTGGTGCATGACGCCTACGTGAAGATTGCGCGCGACGACCTGCCGAAGGGGCAGGTCCACGGCGACTTCCAGTTCGCCAATGTCATGCGCGATGCCGATGGGGCCATTGCCGCCCTCGATTTCGATACGTGTGGCGAAGGGTTTCTCGCCGAGGACATTTTCACGTTTATCTGGCGCAGCGACATGGAGATCCGTGACGAGGCCGTGAACGAGGCCTTCATCGCCGGATATCAAAGAGTGCGGCCACTGTCCGAAGCCGAGCGGCGGGCCTTGCCAGTGCTGCGGGTGGCGCGCGATCTCGTGATGTGCACGACCTATGCAATTCTGATCAATCGCGTCGGGCCCGTCGCCGGGTTCGACGGCAATTTTGCCGACTTCACCGTCTTGGCGCGCCGACACCTGGCGATGACCGGGCTTGCATGACGTTTCCGGTCATCCAGTCGGTGCTCGACGGCGCGGCCTTGGCCGCGGAACTGGCTCGACGTTTCGACATCGCGCCGCCCGTCAAGTGCCGGCTGATCAGCCGCGGGATGAACGACATCTATGAGGTGCGCTCCGCGCACGGACGCCATGCCGTCAAAGTCGCCCGCGCGGGCAAAGCAGACGACGCGGCGTTTGATTACGAACAGGCCTATGCTCAGCATCTTGCCGACGCCGGCTTCACTGTGCCGGCACCGATGATCGGACGTGACGGCAAAGGGTTTTTTTCCGTCGATGCGCCGGAAGGACGACGTCAGATCGCGGTCATGAAGTGGCTCGATGGCACGCCGCTGACGAAAGCGATGAGCGCAGACGATGCGCGTCGCCTTGGTGCTTTTCTCGCGCGGCTTCATCAAAGTGTCGAAAATTTCAATCCGCCAAGCCCTCGGTCGCCCGAGACCGAGCGCAAGATCAACGAACGATTGCCGGCACTCGTCGAAATGGTGGCAGATGATCCGCAGTCCGCTCAATTTCTGAGGCACACCGCAAGCGATGTCGTGGCTCGTATCACAGCCATGGACCGCGCCGCGATGCCGTTCGGCGCCATTCACGGCGACTTCCAGTACGCGAATGTGATGGCGACACCGGGCGGCGCGCTTGCCACCTTTGACTTCTCGGACTGCGGTCAGGATTTTTTGGGGCGCGATATCGTCACGTTCTTCTGGCGCAGCGACTTCGACGGTGTCGGCGATGCGCTGAACCCGGCGTTCGTCGCCGGCTACCAGTCCATCAGGCCGCTCACGCCGGCGGAGCTGGCCGCGCTGCCGCTGTTCCGGGTCGCGCGACACCTCTTGATCACCGCCAGCATGGCCGAGTTCGTCAACCGAATCGGCCCGATCCCGGGCTTCGACGGCAAGCTCGCCGACTACATCGCGATGATCCGACGCTTCGCCCCCGCCAGCACTAAATAGGGAACATTAAATAGGGTACGACCCTATTTAATTCATCTTTATTTCCTTTAAATCGATTAGTTCGTAATAGGTTTGCATATAGCCGGCGACGCCGCCTTTGAGGAACGTGAACTCGCCGTCGGCGGTGGTCCAGATTTCGTAAGGCGGATGTTCCTGAGGCAGTTCTTTCGAGCCGGGAAACTGGAAGTGATAGGCATCGAAGGTTCCGGCCTTCACCGTCACCTTGTCCTTGCCGACGTACCCAAGCGACATGTTGATCGCATAGAACAGCGGACCCGTCGCGCCGCGGTGATCCGGTGACGACAGCAGAATCTGGCCGACGCTTTGAATGCCGCCTTTGGCGATGTCGTAGTGTTTGAAGTGCCAGCTATCGCAGGCGATGGCGTGATTCTGGAAGGTCTTGAGTGGCGCCTTCAGTTTGTACGTCTGGGTGACGCGGCCTTCGATCGCCGTGAACGTCTCGCACTCGGCATGGGTGTCGTGAAATTTCATCCAGCCGGTGCCCATGAATTTGTCGCCGACGGTGAGGCGCATCATGCAGTCGAGCGGCATCCAGTCCTTGTCGAGCGAATACACCGCGTCGCGATGCACAGAAGGCCGATCGTCGATCTCCGTATGCACCGTGATGGTGCGCGACCCGTCGCCATGGACGACCAGCGTATAAAACTCGCGGCCGCGCTCTTCGTTCATGCGGTCGGGTTTCTTCGACAGATAGACGATCGTGCCTTGGTAGACCTTGTGGTCGCGCTGGCGAATGGGAAGGCCGGAAGCTGGTGCGGTGCTCATGAGGGGATCCCTGGTCTTGTGTCTGTGGGCGCATCATACTGACGACGCCCGCCATGTATATCGCCCATTTCGACGACCATCCCGCCACTCATCACATCCGTCGCGCCCATCAGGCGGCGCACAGTGCCTATCTTGCGGCCAACGCGGCGCTGATCGCGGGCGAGGTCGTTCGGTTCGTTGACGATCTCGGGCGTCCGGTCGGAGGGATGTGGCTGATCAACACCGATGATCGCGCCACAGCATTGAAGTTGTGCCACGGCGATCCATTCTGGATTCACGGGTTACGCAAGGACGTGACGTTGGTCGCGTGGCGTCCGACGCCATACGACCTGCGTGTCGCGCATGCTTAGTGTAACGCCCGCGGCGTTGCCGTGACGCCAGAAGTTAGCTGTATTTCTTAGCTAATTAGAGGTGCGACCATGAAGCCGGTCACGATCCACGCGGCGAAAACCAATCTCTCAAAACTGATCGCTCGCGCCTGCAACGGCGAGGAGGTGGTGATCGCCCGCCGTGACAAGCCGGTGGTAAAGCTTGTGCCGGTGGAAACAACCATACCAAAGCGAAAATTCGGCGCGCTCAAAGGCAAAGTCGATATCGACGAGCGCTTTTTCGAGCCGCTTCCCGACGACATTCTTCGCGCTTTCGGTGCGAAGTCTTGAAGTTGCTTCTCGATTCGCATGCCTTCATTTGGTGGATTGCCGGCAGCACGAGGCTCTCGCAGCCAGCGCGCCGAGCGATCGAGACCTCTACCAATCCAGTCATTGTCAGCGTGGCCTCTATCTGGGAAATCTCCATCAAACGCCAGCTTGGCCGTTTGCATCGCGATGAATTCAATCACGATTCACCGACCGCTGCCGCACAGCTTCAAGAATTCGAAATTCTTCCGATTGGATCGCGTCATGCCCAGGTCGCCGCCACGCAGCCGTCGTATCATACGGACCCGTTTGATCGACTTTTGATTGCTCAAGCTCAGATCGAAGGCATGACCCTCGTTAGCAACGAGCGTGTGTTCGATCGCTATCGAGTTCAAAGACTGTGGTGATCAATCTGCGGGCCGCATGTCCCAGCCGGCCGCCTGCTCGTAGGCGGCCGCAATGCGCAGCGCGGTCATGTCGGCAAAGGGCCGGCCGGTGACTTGAAGTCCCATCGGCAAGCGGTCCTTGGTGAAGCCCATCGGTACCGACACTGCCGGCGCGCCGGCATAGTTGGCGAAGGCGGTGAACGCCGTGATGGTCTTCGGCATCGGCTGTTCGAACGAGAACGCCGGTACAGGCGTGGTCGGCGTCACCAAAGCGTCCACGGACGCGAACAGCCGCGCCGCAATCGGGCCGACGGCGCGAATCGCCTCGTAGGCCGCGGCCAATTTGGGCGCCGACTGCTTGACACCAAATTCGATGCCATCGCGAAAGATTTGCGTAAAGCCGGCAGGACTCTTCTCGAGATCTTCGGCGTGAATGAGAGCAAGGTCGGCTTCGATCACCAGCAGCGCTTTCGACCGCAGCTGCGCATGATCGAAGCCATCGAGGTCGGCGGCTACAATCTCGGCGCCAAGCCGTGTGAGCAGCGCGAGCGCCGCCTCATACCCAGACGCAACATCGGGGTCCACGGTGCCGTCTATGGCAACGCGGCCAAGGCGAAGCCCTTTCAGAGATGAAAGACCCTCAAGCGCAAAGTTGATCGGCGCCGGTGTGTGAGCGCTGTAAGAATCGGCGCTATCCCTCCCGGCAATGACTTCAAGCATCAGTGAAAGATCGGCCGCCTTGGGCGCCATTGGGCCGACGTGATCAAGCGACCAGGCGAGCGGCACGACACCCCGTGCACTGACCAAGCCACGCGTTGGTTTGAGACCGGCGATTCCGCAGAATGACGAAGGAATTCGGATCGACCCCAGCGTGTCGGTGCCGAGCGCCGCCGCGCATAGCCCCGCGGCCACTGCGGCGCCCGATCCGCCGGACGATCCGCCAGGCGTGAAACCTCTCCGGTCCGGGTTGTGGCAGAAACCGTAGGCCTCGTTGGCGGTGGTCGCGCCGTGCGCGCCTTCGTGCATGTTGAGCTTGCCGAGGATGACTGCGCCAGCCGCCTTGAGCCGCGCTGTCACCGGCGCATCAGTCGCTGAAACTCTCTTTCGGCGAGCCTCGATGCCGGCCGTCGTTGGAACGCCAGCGAGGTCAATGTTGTCCTTGAGGGCTATCGGGACGCCGTCGAGTGGGCCGCGCGCCATCTTGGCGGCGCGGCGGCGATCGGATTCGGCGGCGGCGTTGCGCGCCAATTCGCCCGTGACAGTGATGAAGCTATTGATGGACTTGTCGCGCTCGGCAATACGCGCAAGAAAAGTCTCGGTCAGGGCCGCGGAGGTCGTCTCGCCGCGCGCGAGTTGATCGGCCAGAGCGGCGACGCCAGCGGTCATTTCTTGAATCGCTCGTCCGCCAGTCTTTTCGGCTTCTGGCGCTTCTCGACCTCGGTCAAATCGGCGAGCGCGCCAGGCTTATGAAGTTCGACCAGCATCTCGACGCCAATTCGCGTCTTCAGCAAGGTCTCGAACTTGACCTTGAGGTCGCTCGACGGCTCGGGCACTTCGATCATCACAATCATGTCATCGCGGCCGGTGGCGTCGCACACCGCGCGGCAGAAAAACTCACCCTTGAACTCGGGCCGATTGTTGAGCACGCCGCCAATGCCGTGCGGAAACACATTGATCCCGCGCAGCTTCACCATGTTGTCGGAGCGGCCGAGAATGCCGGTGATCTGCTTGAAGGCCAGCGCGTTGCCGCCGTGCTTCGCGATGGCCGATACATCGTGAGTGTTAAACCGGATCATCGGATAGAGATCGTCCTTGAATAGGACGGTCGTAACAATGTCGCCGCTTTCGCCATCGGGCAGCGGCTTCGCCGTGTCGACGTCGAGAATTTCGACGTAGTGCGCGTCTTCAAAGACGTACATGCCGGTGTGATCGGGACCTTCGCTGGAAATAATTCCGGTATCGCCAACGCCATACCAGTCGAAGCATTCGGCGCCGCCCCAAAGGTCCGAAATCTCCTTCTTGTTCTCACGGCCAAAATGACCCGAGATGAATCGGATCTTGATGTCGCGGCCGGGAATCACGCCTTCCTCGCGCGCGACCTGGCCCAGGCGCTTCACGTAGTCGATGAATCCGACGATGACCGTCGCGCCGAAGCGCTTCATCAGTTGAATCTGCTGAACCGAGCGCGTTTCGACGCCGGTACCGGCCGACATGAAAACGGCGTTGGTGAAATGCAGCACTGCTTCGCGCATGTAGTGACCGGCGTTCACCATGCCGTGACCGTAGACCGAATGGACCACGTCGGCGCCGGTCATGCCCTGCCAAAGATAAGCACGCGCGACCAGAAGGTTTTGCATCTCGCGAGTCTTGGGCCCGAACAACAACACCTGCGGTGTGCCGGTGGTGCCGGACGTCGTGTGCATCACGGCAGGGATATGTCCGGGGTCGGTGAAGTCGAGACCGCCGAAGTCGCCAAACGGCGGATGCTCGGCAATCGAGTCCATCAAGTCCGATTTCGAAAACACCGGAAGCTTGGTGATGTCATCCAAAGACCTGATATCACCAGGCTTTACCCCGGCGGCGCCCCAGAGGCGCTGATAAAAAGGCACCGTCCAGGCCCGGCGCACGCAGTTCATGAACAGCCTGTCCTGATGTACCCGCAACGCATCGCGGCTGATGCGGGCATATTTGGCCAGGAACTCGGGACCGATCGGATGATCGGTCAGCATTTCATTGAGATTGAGCGCGGCGAAATAGGGCGGCAGACGAACCACGTTTGTCGCCTCAATACGAGCGCGGCAGGCCGAGAATATTCTGGCCGATGTAGGCGAGGATCAGATTGGTCGAGATCGGCGCAACTTGATAAAGCCGCGTCTCGCGGAACTTGCGCTCGATGTCGAACTCCTCGGCGAAGGCAAAACCGCCGTGCACTTGAATGCAAATCTCGGCCGCCGCCCAGGCTGCTTCCGAGGCCAGCATTTTTCCGATGTTCGCTTCCTCGGCCATCTTCTCGCCGGCGTCGGCTTTGTCGGCGGCGCTGTTGACGATCAGTGACGCGGCTTTGTACTGGGCATAGGCGCGGGCGATCGGGAATTGAATGCCCTGATTCTGGCCAATCGGACGGCCGAAGACTTTCCGGTCGTTGGAGTAGTCGACCGATTTCTTGATAAACCATTGCGCATCGCCCAGGCACTCGGCAGCGATCAACGTGCGTTCGGAATTCATGCCGTCGAGGATGTACCGGAACCCCTGGCCCTCTTCGCCGATCAGATTCGTGACCGGCACCTTGACGTTGTCGAAGAAGACCTCGGTGGTCGCGTGGTTCATCATGGTGCGAATCGGGCGGATGGTGAGGCCTGCCTTCAATGCCTCGCGCATGTCGAGCATGAAGACGGACAGT
>VGEM01000097.1 GCA_016869315.1 Alphaproteobacteria bacterium
AGACGGCGTCGCCGGACGCTATTCTGCCCCGACGGTTTGGACTCATTCGCATTGTCGACCCCTCGGCCTGGACGGCGCGCGGGCCCGACGGTTTCGCCCAGTCGCCGAGTGGCTCGGGGCCCTATCGGGTACAGAGCTGGGGCCAGGGCAACGCCATCGTTTTGGTCGCGAACCCGGCATCGTGGCGGGCGCCAAAGGCGGTGACCCGTCTCGAAATCACGATCCTGAGGGACGCCACCACCCGCGTTCAGGCGCTGCTCTCTAATCAGGTCGACGTAGCACTGAGCCTCAGTCCCGACCTTCTGGCGTCGCTGACGGAAGCGGGCTTCGGCACCTACATCGGCAAAGCGGGACAGGTGCAAGTGTGGGCACTGCCCAACCTGCTCAAGGCCAATTCGCCGCTGAAAGACGTGCGCGTGCGGCAGGCAATCAATTACGCCGTCGACAAAAACGCGATCGCCGCCACACTGTTGCCCGGGGTCGCGGATGTCGCAAGCCAGGGCGCCACCCCGGGAACCTTCGGCTTCGATCCCGAGCTTGCGCCCTACCCTTACGATCCTGCCAAAGCCCGCGCGCTCCTGGCCGAGGCCGGCTACGGCGGCGGATTCAAACTGATCGCCGACGTGCTGGTAGGCCTTGGTCCGGCCGACAACGAGATTCATCAGAAAGTCGCCGCCGATTTGGCTGTGGTTGGCATTGCCGTCGAACTCCGCACCACGCCCTATGCCAGCCGACCGCTGAAGTACTACGGCGGGCAATGGGGCAATGTCGACGTGTTCTCGACCACCTGGAACGGCGGGCTCTATCGCGATGTCATTCGCACGGCGCAGGACTTCGCCTGCACCAAGCCGAACCCGTTTTTTTGCGACGACGAAATCACCGCCCTGGTCACGGCCAGCAAAGCGGTGATGGACGCCACGGCGCGCGAACGCATGCTGCGCCAGATCATGCGGCTCTACCGGGACCGGGCGGCGGCGCTTTACCTCACGGAATACAACAGCATCATCGGCCTTTCCCCGCGCGTCTCTGGTTTCGCCACGCGGCCGACCGGCATGGTGGTCGAAGACATTGTCATGAAGTAGCCCGCTGCCGGCGGTTGCGTCACCGCACGGGTCGGTGACACAATATTTGCATGGCCGCCCTCCTCGCCCGTTACTACCGCCCACCGTTCATCGGCATCATCGCCCTCGCCGCGATCATGCTGGGTACGCCGTTGGCGCACACGATCAGCGTGCTGGTGCGCGATGTGGTGGATCAGGATCAATTTGTCGTCTTCTTCATCATGGGCGCGGTCGCCTGCGCCATGCTACTCATCGGCACGCGCAAGAACGATGAAGTCTGGGGCACGCTCCTGGGCTACGTCGCCGGCATGCTGATGTGGATCGGCTGGGTCTCGTACTCGTTCAAGTTCAACGAGTACTCCCTCGGCCTCGGCATGGTCGCGCGCGACGACACGGGCGGCAAGCTGCCGTTCCATCTGCTGTTCATCCAAGGGTCCTTCGGCATCTGCGTGACGACGTTGCTGTTCTTCGTCTTCAGCAAGGACAGCCGCTGCAACGCCTTCCGCTGGATTCAGCGGGTGTTCCGCCTTGGCGTCGGCGAGCCGGACTCGGGCCAGGGCCGCAACTATTGCCGCATCACCTTCCTTGAGACGGTCTACATCACCTGGTTCTTCTACTCGTTCTCGCTGTTCCTCGGGGACGGCCGCTACCTTGGCTACGACCACCCGATCACCCAGGGCTTCGTCGCCTTCCTCGCCCTCTGGGGCGTATATCTGCTCTATCGGCTTGCCAAGTACACCCGCGTCATGGCGGCGATCCGCTACGCCATTCCGACCAAAGCGATCTTCTGGATCCCCTTCGGCGAGTTCGCGCCGCGCTACGGCTTCTACGACGAAGTCTGGCTCAAGCCGGCGGAGTACTCGTCGACAATGTGGACGGTGTTCGGCGTGTTCCTGGTGCTGCTGATCGCCTCCGGGTTCCTGCCGCAGCGGCGACAGCCAGAGACGCAGCAGGCGGCGGAGTGAGGCGAGTCAGCATTCCCCGCGTGTGATCCGGATCTGATTTGTTTGCGTGCGACGAGGCGGGCCACCGCTGTGCAATTCAGTGTACGTCCTGGATATGGCGGTCCCCGCAACATCGAAGGGCAATAAAGTGTATGTCCCTGAAATAGACCTGAAATAGGCCCGAATCGCGAATTGGGGCAGCCCGGCCCTGGGCAACACCACCCGCTCCAAATAGCCGGACGCCCACAGATAATCCGGTCGGACGCCCGTGCAATCTCCTCCTCTAACTGCGCCATCACACTCTTAGCTTCACCAACTTGCCCTTCCGGCTGACGATGTTCTTGTAGTCCCACTGGATCCGCTTGGATTTCTTCAGCCAGCGTCGCAACGCCGTCGTTTTGATTTCCGATACGTCGCTGTAGAACACCGATGCATCCTTGAATTTCTTCCCGACGACATTGAGCCCGGCCTCGTCAAATCTGGCGCCGCTCCAGAACATCAGGCGAATACCTGGCTTCTGTTTGCTGTACCCGACGATGGGATTGCCATCGAGGAACCACACAGGGTGACCATGCCAGATTTTGCTTTCGGCCCTAGTCAGCGTTGGGCTGATCTCTGAGGCAAGGGCATCGCAGATGGCCTTGTCGGCCGGCTTCTGCTCCTTGTTGTACTTCGCGATGTCGGGGGCCATTTCCGGTCTTCCTTGTCGGCTTGCGGCTAAAAATCCGCCGTCAGTGTACCGACAAACCTGCGTCCGAGAATGGCGATATAGGTGCCCGACGATGCGACGTTCCATCTGAACTCGTCCGTCGCGTTTTGGAGCTGGAGCCGCAGGCTCGCGCGACGGCCGCCGACCGTGAACGTGTAGCGCCCGCCGACGTCGATCACCGTGTGCGGCGCGATCTTGGCGGTGTTGAGCACGTCAATGTACCGACCGGCGAACCGTTCGGCTTGCGCGTCGATGGCAAGTCCGCGCCAGGCGGGCGGCCCGTATTGTCCCGTCAGCTTGACGGAATGCGGATACCGCCCCAACGGAATACGGCCAATCACGCCGCGTGCGACTGAATCGCCCGACACGCGCGCCTTCAGCAGCGTGGCGCCGGCCACGACGGTCAATCCCTCGGCGACACGGCCGCTGAGCGAAAACTCGATGCCGCAATGGCGCACGTCGCCGACCTGCGTGAATATGTTGACGGCGTTCTGACTGAAGAACGGCTTCTTCACATCGAACACGCCGGCGATCAACCGCACAGAAGGCGTGAGCGCGTAACGAATACCGGCGTCGACCTGCGCCGTGCGAGTTGCAGCCACCGCCTCGCCGCGGTTGGCGGCGTTTTGGGGCGCTTCACCGGATTCCTCGAGGCCGCGCGTATAGCTGCCGTAGACCACAAAGTCCCGGCTCAGATTTGCGGCAATCGTGCCGTTGTAAAGCCACGGATCGTCCTTGGATGTCACGGTCGGCAGCCCCGGCAAAAAACTACGGCGCCGGTATTTCGTTTTCTGCACGCCGAGACTGAGTTCGCCGACGTCGCGCCACAGCCCCTCGTAAGCGACACCGAACGTGCCCTGTCGCACTTTCGATCGGCTGATGGGGCCAAGACTGAAATTGGGTTGTGGCTCGGGGTCGGGCACGCCGATGATGCCGGGCCCCAATGGAATCGTCGCCGACCCGCCGAACGTCCTGAGTTTGGCGCGGGCGCGGAGCGAGGCGTGAAACGTGTGGCGCCGGTCGTCATCGATCGTGACGTGCGACAACCGCGCCTCGCCCGAGACGGAGTCGAGACGGTTCGGTTGCAGGATGACGACCTCACGATCCGTTCTGCCGTCGGCCCGGGTGTTGCGGAACAGGTTTTCCGCCTGCTCGGTGCGGAAGTTGAGCGAGCGGAAGACGCCGGTCCGCAATGTCCAGGCGTTACCGAGATCGGCCCGCGCGATCATCCCGAGCGTGCTTTGCTCGGACGACAGGTCGGCCCAGTCCTGGCCGAAATAGATGTGCCGCGGATAGACCGGCGGCAGGGCCGGCCCGGCCAGCAGAATGTTCGGCGGTCCTTCGCGGCCATAGCGATAATTGATCGCGCCGAAGGGAAGAATTTCCAGATTGTCGGTGGGTCGCCAGCGGGCGATCGAGCCGACATTCCACACGCCCGACGACTTGTGGCTCGGCGTCTTTTCAAGGAACGCCATGGCGCCGGCGCCGACACTCAGTTTTTCCGCGCTGATGGGAAGTTGCGTGTCGACCTCGAGCTGCGCCTGATCGAACGGCCCGTAGGTGAAAACCGCACTGGTCACCGGTTTCTCACCGGGCCGGCGCAGCGAAAAGTCGACGATGCCGGTCGGCGCCGGAAACGGATAAGACTGCGCACTCAATCCAACCCGCACGGTAGAGCTTGCGATGATGCGGTTGGTATGATCGCCCTGGCGATCGAAATAGAGCCCTTCGATGTGCAGGTTCCCGGCCTCGGTCGGGCTGAAACCCCGCACGTCGGCGGCGTTATAAAGCCCGATGCTTTCGTTGCCGACCTGGGTGCCGAACGCGTCCTCGGCCATCACGACCGCGTTTTCGTTGGCGCGCTGCGCCACGGCGCTTGGACCATGGGTGATGAGCGCGGCAAAAACGCCGACAGCACCAAACGCTCGCATGATCATGTTGCCCCCGTGAACATGGTCATCACGGGAGAGCGGAAACGTCAACTCAACGCGCCAATTTGCCGATCGGTCGCCACGTCCAGAACATCACATCTCTAAATTCCGTAGGGTACATCGCACGGCATGACGCGCTTGCCGGTCATGCCGAAACGCGCACTTGGGAACAATGAAATGGCGGGCCTTTGATTGAGGGGCCAACGTTAGCCAAGATCGCGGCGGGTGGGTCAAATTGCCGGCGCTAGTGGCAGAATGATGAAGGCGATATCTGCCCTAACGGTGTACACTTGCCCCCTCTCTCGCACGTCAGGAAGGAACCGATGGGCAATTTGGCAAGAAGCGACTTGTCACGAAGAAATTTCGCCATCGGCGCCACATGTGGCCTCGCTCATCTCGGCTCGAATGCCGTTCGGGCTACCACGCCGCCCGCTCTAAATTGGGACGATCCGTCCGAACGTCTTCGCGACATGATTCGCGTCATGGGTCGTACGGACGGAGGCGTCGCCATCCGCTGGACCAAAGGCGTGCTGTCGGGGATCGTGAACAAAGAGACGAAGCAAGTGCTCGGCATCACGCAGCAGATCTTCACGCGCCACCGCCGCAAGGACGACGGCAGCTTCGACGCCGTGTATTTGGAACTGGTCTATTTTACCGATCTTCAGTCGGGCGCGGTGCTGACCAAGTGGAACAACCCCTATACCGACCGCACGGTCACCGTGCCCACGCAATCGCTGGGGCCAACACGGTTCAACATCCCTCTCACCCTGCAGGTCATCAACGAGCCTTATGCGATGGAAGGCATAGTCAACAAGCATTGGCTTGAGCCTCTCCCCATCGTCGATGGAGATGTCGCCTTTAACGAGCGGATCGACTCTTACGTGCCGCCCATAACCGAGGGCGGAGCGCCATTGAATTTCCACGAGGTCTTCGCCTTCAGGGCGTCGGCCGAGCTGCTGGCGGATCGATCGCTCGCTCACGTTCCGGCGACGGTCGATAAGGTAAACGTCATCAGCTGGCGCCCCTGGATGGAGATGTCCGAAGTGGACGGCGTCACCATGTCGCGCGGGGCCGGGCGCGCGATTGTGGATTACAACAGGCTGCCGCCGGACCTCGTCGGAAAGAACAAGGAGTTCTTTCCCGATGTTGTCGCCGACATCGAGGACTACCTGTCGATATAGGTGCGGGCCTGCCAGCCTGTGACGCACGCAAACGGGCGGCCGCGGTTGTCGTTACGCCGCCACGGCTGAGCGATCCAAGGGCGTCGACTTCCAGATGATCGTCAGTGTCGTGATCAGGATGATCGCGATCACGCTGACAGCCACCGGATATTGCACCGGTTTGATCCAAACCTCGGGATAAATACCCATTCGGCTGCCGGCCTCGACACCGATCCAGAAGATGTTCCCCGAGGCAATGGCATAGCGCAGCGCACCCGGGAAATGCTTGTGCTTCATCACCCGCGTGATGAGATAGAAACCCCAAATCGTGAAGCCCAGAAACGGCAATTGCGCCATTTCGGTCATCGGGTTTCCGACGATGCGCGGATCGACCAGGAAAATAGTGATGATGTAGCAAGCCCAGGTCACGGCCATGGTTTCGAAGGCGGTGAGCGCGGCGAAATTTCGCTCTTTGCCCGTCAGGGGTTGGCCTGGGTTCATGTTGGTCTTGCGGCGAATCCAGAGCACGGCGCTGCAACGCGTCTCCTTGTTGACGTAGTACATCATCAGCACCACCAGGAACGGCAGTGCGCTGGCTTGAATGACTTGCAATTCCGCGCTGAGGATCGGTTGGCCCTCAAAGTCAACGGTCGATACTTTCAGGGCATGGGACGTCACCTTCCAAGCCAGCTCGAACCAGCCGACCCAGATCAGCGAACCCGCGACGTAGCCGAGCCAGGTTCCGACCGCCTCGCCCATGCCACGACCGCGCCAGATCATCGCCCAGCCGATGATGCCCATGGCGACACAAACCAACACTTCGCCGGTCTTGAGCTCTTCGCGGGCGTCAAAGATATGGCGCGTCAGCACCAACACCGTGTGGCCCATGGCAAGGCCGCACAACACGGTGAACCAGGCGATCAAGCCGACATAAGGTGTGCGATTGGCGGCGGCGACGAGACCCGTCATTTGCAATCTCCCCAGGCGAAACGGCCGGACTTGCGTATTAAAGCAAACTCACCGGCTCAACTGTAACACTCGCACATTGCCGACAGGCGGCGTTCAGCATTTGTCGACTTCGGTGTTGGTTTTGGTCAGGTGGGCGTCCGTGCCGGACGACCCATCAAGCAATTTTCCTTGGAAATAGTGCTTCTGCCAAGGACTTGGCCCCGGGCCACGCGGCGCAACTTTTCGATCCTCATTGAATTTACGACGTGATTCAGCCCAGGCCGCATGGCGGGCCTGAAGCTCAGGGTCGGTCGCCAGCGGTTTCTGCTCGACTTTGATGTCCTTGATCAGATTGAGATCAATCGGCACCAACTGGCAGAACGGCTCTCCCGCGTCCCATAGGACGGCGCGCCCAGGTTCGAGCATCTTCCAGTTCATCGTGAAAGTGTAAGGCGACCACGCCGTCTCGACGATGCCTTCCATGGCGACCGCGCCGATCTTCGGCCAATTGGCGGGTCCCATGGCCATTAGTGCGACGTTGTCGGGGGTGCGAAACAAATATGGCAATGAGAATGTCAGAACGCCGTAGCCGAAATGACCCGAAATGTAGCTCACGGCCCGGCGGTCATTGGATGTGACCTTGATGCCGGTCTGCGCCGGCGTGCCGTCCCACACCACGCTGAAAGCGAAGTTCATCGACAGTGCGAGCCCGGCCTGATTGGCGATGACGAGCGGCAGACAGCGGTAGGGAAAGTGGTCCGGAAACTCGTCGAACCAGGCCCGTTCCCGATTCGCGGGACGCACCGCCATCGGACTGTCGGAGATCTCAAAGACCTCAATCTTGACCATCAACGTGACCGTCTAACTGGTTGTCTTACCGTCAGAATATGACATCGCCACGGACCGCGCCATGGCTCCGCCAACGGCTCGACGTTATCTGAACTGTACCGTACAGTTCAGATATGAAGCAGCGGCGGCCCGCAAAGAAACCATCACCCGCCCGACCCACCAAGCGCGGCGCGCCCCGTCTTGAGGCGATCGTGGCCGCGGCCGAGGCCGATGACTCGTTGCTGCGCGCCTATTGGGAGATCATGGATCGATTGCACCGGAATGGCCATGAGATCGACGCCTATCGGCTGAACGAACTCGAGAGAAGCCGCGTCTACGCGGTCATTCCCTCACCGGCGCGGGCCGCGAAGCCCCGCGATTGGGTATTGGACCCCGTGCCCCGCCATTGATCCAGTTTGACCTGAAACCGGACGAACCGGCTGTCATATGCTTATGGGCGCCGGATCGTAGTCGGCGACAAAGGCCTCGGTGTACTGCCGGCCCGCGTCCGATGTCTCGGTGTCGTCGATGCCGTGCATGCGAAAACCCGAGTGACGCGCGCCGAGGGTGACGAGCGTCGTGCGCGGCCGGCGGGCGGATTCATAGCGCGCCAAGGCTTCGTCCGGATCCGCATAGTGCTCCAACGCGCGCGCGAGGATCACGGCGTCTTCGATCGCCATGCCCGCCCCTTGCCCTAGGAACGGCAACATGGGATGCGCGGCATCGCCCAGCAGCGTGACGCGCCCTTTGGTCCACTGCTCGAGTGGCGGGCGGCCGATCAGGCCCCACTTGAAGCTCGCCTCGGGCGGTGTTGCACGGAGGATCGCCAGAACGTCGTCACATCCATTTGCGAATTCGCGTTCAAGCTCGGCAATCGTCGAGCGGATCGACCAGCTATCAGCGGTCCATTCATCCTTGCGGGCGAAGGCGACATAGTTCACCAGCGCGCCGCCACGAATGCGATAGCGGATCAAGCTGCGGCCGCCACCGACGTAACCGCCGCTGTCGAACTCGGCGATCACTTTTTCGACCGCCTTCGCCGGAACCAGGCCGCGCCAGGCGACATAGTTCAGAAACGCCGCGCGATCGGGCCCGAACAACGCCTGTCGCACGGCCGAGCGATTGCCGTCGCAACCAACGATCACGTCGGCTTCGACAACGGTACCTGACGTAAAGCGTATTTTGCTTTCGCCGTCGAAGGCGGCGAACTCTTGACCAAGCCGAATCGCGTCAGGATCGGCATCTGTCACCGCCTTGATTAGGAGCGCCTGCATATCGGCACGGTGGATCTGGTGGAACAAACGCGCAAGCGCGAGCTGATTGAGAGTCTTTCCGGTCGAGAAGTCCTTAAGTGCCGCGCGTTCGGGGCGATCGGACGCTGCGACGATCGCCGGTTTGAGTCCGATGAACTCGTAGGCCCGCATCGCATTGGGCGCGAGTGTGAGTCCGGCGCCAACCTCGCTGAGTTCGGACGCACGTTCATACAACCTTGGCCGGAAGCCGACGCGCTGGAGCGCGACGGCGAGCGTCAACCCGCCGATGCCGGCGCCGACGATGGCGACGCTCGGCTTACTTGAACCAGATCGCATTAGGGTATCGCTGGGCATAACGGCGATCGAGCCCCAACCATTGACCGGACGGCGTGACCGCGATCAACAACGCCATGGCGCACAGTGGCAACAGCGAGGCGTCGTAGTAACCACCAAGAGCGAAGTTTGCCATCAGGAAAAGTCCGAGCCAGCCCGAGATTTTGGTGCCGAGCCCCAGCAGGAAGCCTAATCCCGCGAAGACCTCGATGGCGGTGACAGCCATTCCGACCGGCAGGTAAAGCGGGATGGCAAAGTACTTGAGGTACGGGATGGCGATGGAATTGAGATAAAACGGGCCGTAAGTTTGCGCGCCGGTGGCGATCAATTCCGCCAAGCGATCGTTGAACACACCTTCAAGATAATCCGACCACGCCCAGGCGTTTCGGAGTTTGTTGATGCCGGCCCCAATGAAGAAAAGCGCCATGAAAGTGCGCACGGCCAGCACCGCAACGACGCCGAGGTATCGTCCGGGTCGCTCGCGGAACGACTGCCCGCTCCAGGAAAATGGCGTGCTCAATTGCTTCCTCCGGCCGACAACGCGGCGACGTCCGCTTTGTCGATGATCTTGCAAGTTCCGGCGGCGCCATCCGCAGTGCGCCACGCGCCGGTCGTGCGATCGATGGTCGCGCCTGCAACTTCGATGCCATTTTCCTTGAGACTGAGGCGCGCCGTCGCGGCATTGCGCGTCGGTGAAGCGCCAAGCGCGATCGCCGTCACTGGTCGCTCCTCCCATAAGGGTGGACCGATGAACGGGACATAGTCGAGCACCGTCATCATTTGGCCAATAAAGCCTTTCTTGTGAAACACGTAGACAGTGTGCACACCCGTCGCGGTTGGCTCGCACCGGAGAGCCGCCTCGCACATGGTGCAGAGTTCCCCGAATTGATTGGCCAGCAACGGCGGGTCAGCCGCCGAGGCCGGCGCCGCAAGCAACATCAGTAGGCCTACGATTTTTCGCATACCCCCCCCCGCCTTTAACTTCCCCCGTGGCTATGTTGTAGTCCGGGCCAAGAAAGACAACAACGCTCTCGCAAGAGGATGTCCATCATGGAATTCCGCCCGCTTGGCAAGTCCGGCCTCAGGGTGTCGGCTGTCGGCCTTGGCTGTAATAATTTTGGCATGCGGATCGACGCCGCCCAGACTCAGATCGTGGTCAACGCCGCGATCGATCTCGGCATCACCCTGTTCGACACCGCCGACATTTACGGAAATGGCCAGTCCGAGGAGTTCCTCGGCAAGGCCTTGGGCACCCGGCGCAAGGACATCCTGATCGCAACCAAGTTCGGCAATCCCATGGGCAAAGGCCCGGCGCTCGAAGGCGGCGCCTCGCGACTGGCTTGCATGTTTGCCGTCGAAGCCAGTCTGAAACGACTTGGCACCGACTACATCGATCTTTATCAGATTCATAAGCCCGACGGCGTGACGCCGACCGAAGAGACGCTCCGCGCCATGGACGATCTGATCCGCCAGGGCAAGGTGCGCTATATCGGCCACTCTAATTTCGAAGGCTGGCGCACGGTGGAAGCGGCGTGGCTGGCACGCACGCACAGTCTCAATTCGTTCGTCTCGGCGCAGAACCGTTACAGCGTCCTGTCACGCGAGATCGAAGCCGAGCTGGTGCCGGCGTGCGAGGAATACGGCGTCGGCATTCTGCCGTTCTTCCCGCTCGAGAACGGACTTCTCACCGGCAAGTACAAGAAGGGCGAAAAGCCGGCTGAGGGCACACGCTATGCCGCGTGGTCGGGTCGCGCGCCGCAAGTGTTGAGCCGCTTCTTCGGCGACGACAAGTTCGAGAAGGTCGAGAAGTTGCGCGCGCTCAGCGAGACATACGGTCACTCGATGCTCGAACTCGGCTTCGGCTGGTTGCTCAATAAGCCCTACATCCCAAGCGTGATCGCCGGCGCGACCAAACCCGAACAGCTTGAACAGAACGTCAAAGCCTCGGTCTGGCGACCGAGCCACGAGGAACTGCTCAAGATCAACGAAATTTCTCCGCCGCCGGATTTAGGCCCCGCCGCTCCGCCGCGGCCCGTGAGATAGCCTTACGCCGCGCGATCGGCGGGCTCGCGCAACCTTGCCTGACCGTTTCGCGCCAACAAGACCGTCGAGCATTCGATCCAGGAGATGGCAG
>VGEM01000098.1 GCA_016869315.1 Alphaproteobacteria bacterium
GCAGCTGCTGACCGAGGCCGGCTATGGCGATGGATTTGCCTTCACCATGGCGGCGCCGGTCAGCGCGTCGGCCAACGACAGTCTGGTCTGGGTGCAAATTCAGTCGGATTTACGCGCCGTCGGCGTGACCATGACGATCGAAACCCTGCCGATCCCGGTGTTTCTCGAGCGCAGCTCGCGCACGACCCACACCGCCGAGGCCTACACGCTCAACTGGACCTCATGGCCGGCGATGGATCTCCTCAGGCCCCTGCGCGGGCATTCGTGCCTCAACCCGGCGCCGTTCTATTGCGAGCCCGAGATGGTGCCGATCATTCAGGCGGCGGTGGCCGAGCCCGACGATGCCCGCGCCGCCGAGATGCGCCGCACACTTGCGCGCCGCTATCACGACCGGGCGTCGGGGCTGTTTCTGTACGACTTGCCGATTCTGGTCGGCCTCGGCCCGCGCGTCGGCGCGTTTCACATGTTCGGCTATCGCATCGACTACGACCGCATCGAATTGGCCGCGGCCTCGAACCAGTCGCCGTAACCGGCCGAGTCCATCGTATAGCGGCGGAGGCACTCGGGGTCAGCCTGGATCGCGCCGAGCGAGGCCATGGTCTGCGCCACGTAGTCGGCGCCCAGGCGTTCGCGCGCCGTGCCCAGCGCATGGTTCTCGGCCAGGACTTTCTCGGTGATCGGTTTCACGTTGCGCTCGTAGGCCGCGAGCGCGGCGCGCACCACCTCGGGCCGGCCCATGTCGGCGGGCTCAGGCAAGGCCCTAGTCAAAAAGTCGAGGCAGCGGATGGCGACATTCATGCCCTGGCCGCGCGCCGGATGCATGGCGTGGCAGGCATCGCCCAGCAGCACGGTGTTGCCCTTCACCCAGTTTCGGGTGTTGAGCAGCGTGATGGCGTAGAAGCCGCCAAGCTCGAGCGCCAGCGGCTCGAGCTGCGGCGCGATCCGGCCCACCTTGGCCCGGCGCTCGGCCAGCGTCGCCGCCTTCCAGAAGGCGATGTCGTCCTTGGTGATGACCAGGCCGAGCTTCCAGGCGCCGAAGGCGCGCGGGATTCGGCTGATGGAGCCGTTCGGCCCCATGAACGAGGTGAAGTGGTTGAGCGGGTCTTCGTCGGCTGACAGGCGCGGCGCGAAGTGAACCACCAGCGGGTTTTCGTACTCGTGCGTGTCGAACGCGAAGCCCAGCGCCTCGCGGACCCGCGAAGTGCGGCCATCGGCGCCGATCACCATGCGGGGCTTGATCACAACCTGGCGCGACGCTTCGCCGTCGGCGAGGTGCAGCGTCAAGCTGGCGATGCCGGCGTCAGTGACGTCGAAATCCTTGGCACGCGCCGGGCGCATCAGGCGAAACGCGGGATTCTCGGCGGCGAGTTTGAGAAACGTCTCGGCAATCAGCTCGTGGTGGAGATACAGGTAATACGGATGCGGCACCGGCAGGGTGCGGTAGTCGATGGTGATGATCGGATCGCCGCCGTCGGTGAGATAGCGCGCAGCGTGACGCTTCTCGGCGCCCGCCGCCCAGAACGCCGGCAGCGCGCCCCAGCGGTCGAGGATGTCGACCACAACCGCCTGCAGATGATCGCCGCGGGCGGTGTCGAGCGGGCGGTTCGAGGCCTCGACCGCCACGACCGAATACCCGCGCCGCCTGAGCGCACACGCCGCCGCCGACCCGGCAATGCCGGCGCCGACGATCAGAATGTCGCAGTCGATGGTTTCGCGATGAGCGGACATCTGAGACGCGCTCCCGTCAAGCTGGTACAAGCCTGCCTCGGGTGGAAGCGGGCTGCGCTCCCACGCCCCCTCACGCCGGCGTCTGGTTCTGCCTCAGCCGCCGCAGGTGGCACCGCAGTTCCCCGCCCGGGTACTTCTCGGTCATGATGTTGACGTACGTCCGGGTAGTGATCAGGTATTGGAACTCGCCGTCCGACAGCACCTTCTCGCCCTGCATGGGGCTACCGAATTTTTTCTCGGGTGAGAAATCGACGTACTGGCCGGCGTTGGCGCCGACGTTTTCGGGGCCGTAGAGGCCGGCCTCGATGATCTTGGTGTTCAGCCCCTGGTAGGTCACCTTCCAGGACACCCTCAGCGTTTCCCGTTCGAGCCGCACTTCGGCGCGGCCAGTGCCGGGGCTGTAGGTCGGCGTGCTCTGGTCTTCGTCGGTCAGCGTGCAGGCGAACAGGATGTCGTCGTCGGCCGCCTGGCCTGCTGATACGGAAAGGCCCGCCAACACTGCGAGCAGGGAAAATACAGTTTTCATGACGGCGCCTGTTTGGCGCATCGTCGCGCCCCCGACAACAGCCACAAGCCGGCTATCCGATACGTGATCTTGGCTGAATTTTAAGTGGCCCCGGGGCCTTGTCCGGCGCAGAATCAGGCCCACTTAGACCCTCAAAACCTGCGTATTTCGCAAACGGGACGGTGCCCGATGCTCGACCTCAACCAACGCTCGAAGTCTTTGTCCAATTGGTGGACGGCCGGCACCATGGCCGCCGCCGTGGCGCTGCTGGCGGCATCGCCGGCCCAGGCCAAAACCCTCGGCTTCGTCCTCACCATCTGGAACATCGCCCAGGTCGAGACCAAGTTCATCGACGAGTGCCCCGAGGGCTTCAACATCGGCTACGACGAATTGTGGTGGCGCGGCCTGTCGAAGGACGACCGCGCCAAGTACACCGACAACGGCCTCCGCACCCGGCTCGACCGCTACTTCAACGCCATCCGCCGCGGGCCCAACAAGGAAGACGTCTGCATGAACCCGACCGCGGTGGCAGCGCCGCCGCATCTGCTGGTCGAGGGCAAACAGTCGTACGGCCTCAACTTGGACGGCGACACCGAGGGCAAGGCCGGCGCCAACTCCTGCGCCCATGAAAACTTCGAGGGCGTCGACGGCACCAAGGGCGTCGATAACCAGATGTATCGCCTGCTCGGCTGCGTCTACGGCTTTCGCAGCTACGGCCAGTTCGAGGTGAATGCCAACGAGAACCGCAAGTCGAACGGCAACGGTATGACGCTATTCGAGATCACCAACGTCGACGACGTGAAGAACGACCCCGACGTGACGGTGAATATCTACCGCGCGATCGACCCTTACACGCTCGATGGCGCCGGTCAGTTCACGCCGTGGGCGAGCTATCGCATCGACGCGCCCGACGGCAAGCCGCGCTACAAGACCACGCTCAAGGGCCGCATCGAGAACGGCGTGGTGCTCACCGAAGCGGGCGATTCCAACGTGCCGTTCTATGGCAACTACACTTATATGAACCAGCTGATCCGCGACATGCGGGTGCGGCTGGAGATTTCCGACGACGGCGCATCAGCAAAAGGAATGCTCGCGGGGTACTACGACGTCGATCAGTTGCTGTTCTACGTGACGGGCCTGGGCCCGATTCAGTCCACCGCCATCTCCGACTGCCCGGCGATCCACAACGCCGCGTACAAGGTGGCGGACGGCTACCCCGATCCCAACACCGGCAAGTGCACGTCGCTGTCGTCGGCCTTCAACTTCAAGGCGGTGGCGGCGTTCATCGTGCATCCGAAGAAAGAAGTCGAAAGCGCGTCGGCGGGGAAGTGAGCTGAGGCGAGGGTTGAGAACATTGATGTCATGCCGGGCTTGACCCGGCATCCATTGCTCAACGAACGCGGATCGCGCTTGCGGATGCATGGACCCCGGATCAAGCCCGGGGTGACGGTTAAACGGTTGAGTCGTTAAATTTGAGGACCAGTCTGAAATGCTGAAACGCGTTGTCATTGCTTCGTTCGCCACCCTGACCCTCGCCGCCTGCGGCGAGCCGGAGCCTGTCGTGAAGGGCGCGGCGCCGATGTTGCGGCTGCACACCGAGGCGCAGTACCGCAACGCCATTGCCGACGTGTTCGGCACGCAGGTCGTGGTCGGCGGTTCGTTCGATCCGCTGATCCGCACCAACGGCCTGCTCACGGTCGGCTCGGCGGCCGGGGCCATCACCCCGGCCGGGCTCGAGCAATACGATCGCCGCGCCCGCACCATCGCCGCCCAGGTGGTGAGCGAAGTCAATCGCGACGTCTTGATCCCGTGCACGCCGGCCGACGCGAAGCGGGCCGACGCTGCTTGCGCCGCGGAATTTTTCAGCCGCGTCGGTAAGTTCCTCTATCGCCGGCCGTTGACCGACCTCGAATTGAAAACCCCGGTGACGGTCGCGGGCGAAATCGCGGCCACCACCGGCAGCTTCTACAGCGGCATTTCGGCCGGGCTGTCGGGCATGCTGGTGTCGCCGGCGTTTTTGTTCGCGATCGAGACCACGGAAACCGATTCCGGCGGCAAGCCACGCCTTGATGCCTATTCCAAGGCGTCGCGCCTCAGCTTCCTCCTGTGGAATTCCGGCCCCGACGAGCCGTTGATGGCGGCGGCCGAAAGCGGCGCCATCCACACCGACAAGGCGGTGGCCGCGCAAGTGGACCGGATGTTGACCTCGCCCAAGGTCGAGGCGGGGCTGCGCGCCTTCTTCAACGACATGCTGGCGTTCGATGAGTTCGCCAAGATCGAGAAGGACTCGATCATCTACCCGTCCTTCAGCCTGGCCGTGGCGGAAGATTCGCGCGAGCAGACGCTGCGCACCATCCTCGACGTCGTGTTCACCAACAATGGCGACTATCGCGACATCTTCACCACGCGCAAAACCTTCATGAGCGGGCCCTTGGGCCGCATCTATCGCATTCCGGTCGATCGCCCCGACGGCGGCTGGATGCCCTACGAGTTCCCCGAGAACGATCCGCGCGCGGGGCTGCTGACCCACGTCAGCTTCGCCGCGCTGTATTCGCACCCGGGCCGCTCGTCGCCCACCATCCGCGGCCGCGCGATTCGTGAGTCGTTGCTGTGCCAGCGCGTGCCCGACCCGCCGGGCGACGTCGACTTCTCGCTGTTCAACGACCCCAACTCGCCCAACAAGACGGCGCGCGATCGCCTGACCGCGCATTCGGTCGAACCGGCCTGCGCCGGCTGCCACAAGCTGACGGATCCGGTTGGATTGGCGATGGAGCAGATCGACGGCGCCGGCCAGTACCGCACCGAGGAAAGTGGCGTCACGATCGATCCGTCGGGCGATCTGGATGGGGTTGCCTACACCGACGCCAAAGGGCTGGGCGTGGCCATGAGCCGCAACCCGGCGGTGCCGGCGTGCGTCGTCAACCGGCTTTATTCCTACGCCACCAACAAGGCGCCCGAGCGCGACGAACGCGATTTCATGGCGTATCTGGAGAAGGACTTCGCCGACAACGGCTACCGTCTCACCCGCCTTTTGCGTACAATCGCCACCAGCAATGCGTTGTTTACCGTGACCCCGGCGCCGCAGCAGACGGCCGCCGTTACCAACTAAGTGCGACCAACTAAGTGTGACCAACTAAGGAAGACGAGCATGACCTTTCACATCCGCCGCGCCCCTCCCCGCCGCTCGGTTTTGCGCGGCGCCGTCAACGGCATCGCCGTCGGCTTCACTTTGCCGTTCCTCGACTGCTTCCTGACCGACAACGGCACGGCCGAGGCCGCCACCGGCCGGCCGCTGCCGGTGCGCTTCGGCACCTGGTACTGGGGCCTGGGCCATACGCCCAATCACGCCGTCAAGACGAAGAACCAGACCGGCGAAGGCATCGAATTCCTCACCGAGTGCGAGCCGCTGAAAAAGCACATGCACCGGCTCAACCACTACTCGGGCTTCAACATGCCCCTCGACGGGCGCTCGAACTACACCCACTTCACCGGCTGGGTCGCCTCGCGCACCGGCTCGGCGCCGGGCAGCAACTTCGAGATTCCGGCGCCGACCATCGACTTGCTGATCGCCGATCAGATCGGCACCCGCCAGCGCTTCCTCACCATCGATGCCTCGAGTTGCGGCATCGCCCGCGAGAACTACAGCGCGCGCAGCACCAACAACCGCGCCGCCGCCGAAATCTCGCCGCTGAACCTGTACGCGCGGCTGTTCGGCGCCGAGTTCGTCGATCCCAACATGGCCGATTTCAAGCCGGACCCGCAGGTGTTGGTGCGGAAGAGCGTGCTCACCGCGTTCAACGATCAGTCCAAGGCCCTGGCGACCAAGATCGGCAGCGCCGACAAGGCGCGACTTGACGAGTACTTCACCTCGATCCGCCAGATCGAGCAGCAGCTCGACCTGCAGATGCAGCAGCCCGAGCCGAATATGGCCTGCAGCGTGCCGGCCTCGCCCGCGCCCGACGGCGCCGAGCAGAACATGCCGATGGGCCTCGAGGTCGAGACCGTCGTCACCAATCACAAGATCATGTCGAAAATGCTGGCCATGGCGGTGGCGTGCAACCAGACCAACGTGGTCAACATGGTGTTCTCGGACAACTTCTCGCACATGCGCCGTCCGGGCCAGACCTACACCCACCACCTCCTCACCCACGAGGAAACCTGGGACAAGGACTTGGGCTATCAGCCGGTCGCGTTCTGGTTCAACTGCCGCACCATGCAGGCGCTCGCGACCTACATCGAGACCTTCGACGCCATCAAGGAAGGCAACGGCACGTTGCTCGACAACATGCTGATCTACGCCGTGACCGAGACCAACTACGCCCGCGTGCATTCCATCGACGGCGTGCCGGCGTACACGATTGGAACTGCCGGTGGCCGCCTCAAGACCGGGATGCACGTGGTCGGCAATGGCGACCCCATCACGCGCATCGGTTTGACGCTGATGCAAACCATGGGCCTGTCGCTCGACAAATGGGGCACCAAGTCGCTGCAGACCTCGAAGCCGATCTCGGAAATTCTGGTTTAACGGTCGCTCGCCCCGCAACCCGACCCTCACCCCGCCCCTCTCCCCTCCGGGAGAGGGTGCCGAGCGGAGCGCCGCGGTGAGGGGCGTTTCACCCCGCACAGTGACGCATCCATCATGACCCGCAGCCTCCTCGTCCTCCTCCTCACCACCGCGTCCGCCTTCGCCGCCGAGACACTGCCCGCCGGTGTCGGTACCCGCGCGCGCGGCGACGGCCAGGTGCTGGTCGACGCCAAGGGCATGACGCTCTACTTCAACGACCGCGACGAGGGCGTGAAGGACAGATCGACCTGTATCGAAGAATGCGCCCTGAGCTGGCCGCCGATGGTCGCGGCCGCCGACGCGGCGGCGCCCGCCGGCTGGACGACGATCGCGCGGCCCGAGGGCACGCGGCAGTGGGCCTACAAGGGCAAGCCGGTTTATCACTACGGCCAGGATGCGTTTCCCGGCGCCGAGTTCGGCGAGGGCGTGGAATCGGTCTGGCGTGTCGCCTTCATCCCGATCCCGATGCCGGCCGAAATCAAACAGGGCGCGACCGTGCCGGGAAAAGTTCTCACCGACGCCAAGGGCATGACCCTCTACACCATGGACGCCGACACGCCGGGCGCCAAACCCGGTTGCGTCGAGAAGTGCCTGTGGTCGTGGACGCCGGTGACGGCGCCGCTGATGGCGCGTGCGTTCGCCGACTGGACAGTCGTCAATCTCGACAACGGCTCGCGCCAGTGGGTCTACAAGGGCAAGCCGCTCTATCGCTTCACCGGCGACATCGCGGTGGCCGAGATCAACGGCGCCAAACAAAAAGGCTGGTCGGTAACCGTTTTGGAACCGGCCCCGTCCCGGCCGCCCTTCACCACCGTCAGCTATTCGGACGCGGGCGAGATCGTCGGCAACGAACAGGGGCTGACGCTTTACTCGCGCGAACTCAACCCCCGGCTCCGGCGGTTTTTCCAGAATCCCAACTGCGAGGGTGAGTGCGTCGATCCGATGTGGGTGCCAGTGTTTGCGCCGGCCGACGCGAAACCCGTTGGAAGCTGGATGATCATCGACGTCGATGGCGGCAAGCGCCAGTGGACCTACAAGGGCAACAAGGTCTACACCAACGTCAACGACAAGAAGCCCGGCGACTTCCGCGGGATTCGTTTTGGCGGCGACCGCACCTTCTCCGCCATCATGCGCAGCGGCCTGCAAATGCAAGGCACGACGGTGGGCGGGTAGTCTGGCCTTCTGTCATGCCGCGCGCAGGCGCGGGTAAATCGGGGACATACACTTAATTCGGCACGATGCGCCGGCGAACACCATGCGCCCGATTTGAATTAAGTGTATAACCGCGATTCAAAATACAGATAACTCTATTTTACAGAGTACTCCGATTCGGCTATACCCTCCGCACATCGAGTCGGAGAGCAGTCATGACCGTCAGCCCCACACACATCAGCAAAGACGCGGCCGCCGAGGCTTTGGCCGAGATTGACGGCGCCACCACGCACATTCGCGAGCTCAAAGGCTACGAGACCGGAGCCCCGTACCTGATCCTGTGGGGCATCGTCTGGGTGGTGGGCGGCTCGTTGAATTATCTTTTTCCCAAGTCGGCCGCCGCGATCTGGAACGTGGCGACGGCGATCGGCTTCGTCGCGACGCTGTGGATGATCCTGTCATCGAAGATGCCGCACACCGACGCAACCACGGCGAAAAGGCGTCGCGCCATTGCGCTCAAAGTGATCGGCACGGTCGCGACGATGCTCGCCTTCGCCTGGATTACCATGTGGCTGATCGAACCCCAGGCCCGCCAGTACTCGCTCACCTTTTTCGGGCTTCTGACCGCGGCCGTCTACGTGCTGAT
Source organism: Alphaproteobacteria bacterium (assembly GCA_016869315.1). Taxonomy (GTDB): domain Bacteria; phylum Pseudomonadota; class Alphaproteobacteria; order Rhodospirillales; family Rhodospirillaceae; genus VGEM01. The sequence goes on from VGEM01000098.1 coordinate 8,596, forward strand.
GGGCATCTGGATGGGGCTGCGCTACGCCCTCGCCGGCATCGCGGTCGCCGTTGCGGTGATCGTCGGCAAGCTCTTTTTCGCCGATATGTTCTCGCTGTGGTTCGCCATCTTCTGCGGCGGATCGCTGATCCTGTGCGGCTTCTGGCTCCGGCGCGCCTGATCATGACCGACGAGATCATCCATCAATCGGTGCGGCTTCGCATCATGGCGGCCCTCGCCGCGCTGTCGCCCGCGCAAGGCCTCGAGTTCGTGCGCCTGAAAGCGATCTCGGGCGCGACCGACGGCAACCTGGGCGCCCACATCACCACGCTCGAGAACGCGGGTTACGTCCACGTCGAGAAGGATTTCGTCGACAAGAAGCCCCGCACCCGGGTGTTTCAAACCAAAGCCGGGCGCAAAGCCTTTCAGGCGCATGTCGAATTCCTGAAAAGCATCGTCGACGGCACGGACACGGAGAGCACGTCATGATTCACAGCACCTTCGGCGCCATTCACCTCACCGCGGCCGTCCTCGCGCTCGCGCTCGGCACCGTCGTCATGTTTTCGGTCAAGGGCGACCGGCTACACCGCGGCCTCGGCGTCGGCTATGTCGCCGCGATGATCGCGGTCAACGTGTCATCGTTCGCGATGTATGGCCTGACCGGTGGCTTCAATCTGTTCCATGCTCTGGCCGCGCTGACGCTGATGGCCATCGCCGGCGGCATCGTGCCCTTGATCCGCCGCGACACCGGCTGGCTCTATCGCCACTTTCGTTGGATGACGGGCTCGTACTTCGGGCTTCTCGCCGCGACCACGGTCGAGGCCGCGACCCGCCTGCCGGCGTCGCGCGCGCTGCTCGCCGGCCCGGCCGACATCATCGCGCTCGGCGGCGGAATCGCGGTGGTGTCCGCGATCCTCGCCCGCCTCGCCGTGATTCGAATGAAACGCCTCTACGCGGTCTGAGAGACCTGAGTGCCAATTCGTTGACACACACTTAATTCCTCGCGCGCGCAGTTTTGTGACTGCATGGGAGATAGGAATTAAGTGTGTGTCCCCGAATTACTATCAGGGTTTCGGTGCTGGCGGCGTCGGCGGCGGAACGCTGGTCTCGACGCCTTCGATGTCTTCCAAGATTTCGAATTTAGTCAGCGTGCCAGCCAGTTCGCGGAAGGCATCGCCAGGGCCCACTTCGCCTGATTCCAGATCGTTGCCGACCGTGACTTTCATGCGACCTTTAATGACGTAGAAAATCGCATCCATGGTCGGGCCGCCGCCGGGCGGGCTGAACTTGGCGCCCTTCGGAAAAAACACGCGGCGGAAATTGGGTCCGCCGAGCGCCAGCACTTTCACATTGATCTTGGTGGCATCGGCCGGCGCCTTAGTGGCGATGTCGGGGCCGCGCGCGGCCTTGACCTTGCCCTCCTCCATCCACAACGCCGTCGTGCCGAGTGTGACGTTCTTGTCGTAGGCGAAGACGAGCGGGCCTGTTGGTGCGGCGGCTGGAGCTTGAGCGAAAGCGGCGCCGGCAAACGCCAGCAACGCGGCAGTGGTGATAATCGAACGGCACATGGATCGTGCCTCCCCTGTGTTTGAGGCGGCGATCATATGGCATGCGATCGTGCCGTCTGAGGAAATTCGCGAAGCACCAGCCTCGGGATTATCAACTTGCCGGCCGATCAACCGGTCGGGATTGAGACCAGGGGCTGCATCCGCGTCGGATCGCCGCTTTGAAGCATCAGCATCATCGTCACCAAGGCAAATGTCGTCTGCGTGTCGGAATCTGTTTCCTGCACGTAGTACCAGGCATCGCGATATTGCACCATCAGCGTCGCGTCGGTCGGCTCGCTTTCGGAATGGCGAATTCGGAACAGCGTGCCGCCTTCGTCAAACGGGCCGCCCTTGAGCGTGCGGGCTTTAACCGTGCCTTTGGCAAGATTGGCCGCCGAAGGCTCGACGCCGTCCGAGAGGAAATAGAACGACGCGTACAGCGACCGCGTGGTTAGCGTAACGAAGCCTTTTCCTGCCGGCGCCGCGCCGATGCCGAGACGAAACCGGATCGGGGCGCCATCGGCGGGAATTGAGAGAATGCGACAGATCGACTGGTACGACGAACTCTCGACCCCTTCGCGCGTCGGCGTGAGGAACAGAGCGTCTCCGGTCGGCGCCAAACTGGCGACCAGGCGACCGTCGCGCTGCAAGTCGCGCAGGGCCAATACGAGTTGTTGAAACGTCAGATAGGGACTCTTGCCATCGGGTCCAACGCCAGATGTGGCGTTGCGGATTCCGTTGATCGAATCAACCGCCACCAGGAAAATGCGCTCGATACTCCACCCCGACTGCAACAAGAGCGACAGGGTTTTTAAATCGAGCGGCGAGAGGATCTGACGGACGAATTTCTCGCCAGTGTTCGGCGAATAAAACACCAGCGGCGCTTCGTTGACACCGCCGCCGATTGCCGTCGTAAACGAATTCCGCGCCGGGCCGGTCGGCAGGAACGCCGACAGATTCAGATTCGCCGAGCGCGACATCGAGCTTGAAATACTGCCAATGTCCACGAACAGAACCGGATCGTTGTACCGTTGCCGGACGATATTGAGCAGCAGCTGCTGTGCATCGGTCTGCTGGATAGCGGCATTCAGGTGCGTCCGGTTCCAAAGGATCGATTCCGAAGACAGCGGTGTGCAAGCCCCGAGCGCCAACACGGTTGCCGCGGCA
>VGEM01000099.1 GCA_016869315.1 Alphaproteobacteria bacterium
TTACTCGGCATTCTCTGGGAGGCGGAATTCCAAGAGCCTGCCATTCTCGCGTTCGCCGAACAGAACTGGCTCGAACTGCACGACCGGCCGCAGACGGCGCGGCACTTTGCGGCGTGCCTCGATCAACTGATCGCGCGATCCCTGGTCGATGCGACGACGGCGCGTCCCTTGCGAACGACCTCGTCATAGCTGACGACGGCCAGGGCCGTTGGCGCCGATTGGTCCGGGCGTTTTCGTTCGATAAGGCGTCCATTGGGATCGATGGCGTCTGCGGACCAGGGATGGCTGCCAGAGAGGACCAGATTTGGAAAACTCATGTCCCCGGGCACCGGCCCGAAGGTCGAGATTTCATCCAACAGCCGCGCCATGCGGGCGGCGCAGGCTCGAACGCCGGCAGGGGCATTGGAACGCGCGATGTGCGGCAAATGTAATCGCGCTTCAGCGCGGTCAACTGTTTCGTCGGCAAACGCTGGAACGGTGAAAGCCGCCGCCGCAACGCCGGCCATCGCAGTGCGGCGCGACCATCGCTCTTTCCACTTGATCCTATCGGCCATTATTCGGATTTCACGAATCCGACCGAAGATCTTGCTGAAACTTGCGGTTCTCAGGGGTGTCGAGATCGCATTGGACACGCATCCATGTCGGATTGACGCCAATTCGATCGGCGCCCCCCTGGCTCCAACCATACGCCAGCGTCGGACCGCGCTCGTCTCGGTTTTGAATGACGGCAACGAGCGTTTCGCGCTGCATACCATAAGACCAGTTATTTCTAAGGGTCATCACCATCTCGCGTCCGTCCGCATGCTTGAAAGGATAAGTGCCGCCCTGGTCGTGAATCACCACATAGGCGTCGGTTCTCATTTGCGGCTTGCCGGGGGTCACGGGGAAATCGACCATACAGACGAACATCCGCGCCCGCTCCAGCACAAAAGGCGTCAGCTCGCTCTTTGGTTCGAGCAGGGCGTCGGTGACGGCATCGCGAGACCGGTCGCTGAACCAGTACTGATCAGCCGACAGCCGGACGCGATAATCGGCGTATCTCTTGTTGCCTTCTGCACCGAAGACACAGGTCTTTGTCCTCATCCCGCCGGCAATCGCGTCGGCGTCGCGGTTCAGGAAAAGATCGCATCCATCGAGCGTGGTCAGGTCGGCCGCCGTCACGCCCATCAGACGGGCGGGGTCGCGGGCCGCGCCGATGTAAGGTTTGCCATCTTTGAAAAAATGCAGCTGGACGGGAATGGCCTTCGCTTCCTTGTCTACGGCAAGCGTATAGAGGCGTTGACGAAAAATCTTGGCGGGATCGTTGTCGCGATATTCTTCAACATAGAGCACGTTTGGGCCAAGTGCGGGCACGCTTGCGCGTTTCACCGAAGAGTGAATTCGGAAGTGCGCACCGCTCGCTTCGTCCTTGCGCCCCGCATCGGAATCGAATTGAACCTGTTCGCGGTTGTCGTACTCGCCGGGCCAGAGATTCATGAGATAGGCCAGATCCATGTCGAGAAAGCCCATCGGCGCCGACGGCGGATCTGGCGCAATGACGTCGTAGGTCTTGGCCGGATCGGCAGCGAGCGCCGCCCCATTGGCCCCTACCGCTAAGAGAATAAGCGCAAGAATCCTCATGGTTGCCTCCCTCACGGACGACAGCACCATAGGGGCCACGTCGCGCAATCGAAAGCCCCGGGGGATGCAGAACATTAGGATTACTTGCTATCGAACCGTGTAACGCCATCCCATTCAGCCGAAGGGGGGGCTTCGATAAAGCCGCCGACCCGCTGGGCGATGACCGGGGCGAGCGGGTCATACGGGTACGTTGTCTTGAAATTGTCGAGGATCGCCATCGTCGCCGGCCAGTCCCGATGGGCATACGCCTCGGTCATGGTGGTCCAGGCGCGACACAGGTCCTGCTATCGGCGGTTCGCGGCGACCGGACCGGCCTCGGCGGTTCCAATCAGTTCGTAGATCTAGAGCGGCGCCGCCGCGCCCTTGGGCGATACAGTGTCGAGATAACGGACGAGAAACTTGCCCTTTACCCGCGCGACCACGTCACCGCTGACCAGGAGCTGAGTACCGTAAAACTTGTTCAAGCCCTCGATGCGCGAGGCGACATTCACCGAGTTGCCGACGGCGGTGTAATCGATGCGATCGATTGAGCCGACATTGCCGACCACGGCTTCGCCAAAGTGAACCGCGAACCGCGTGTACCACGGCCTGCGGCCTTCGGCCTCCCAGGCGGCATTGAGGCGGTTCGATGTCGCGCGACAGCCAAGCGCGGCCAGGCAGGCGAGTTCGACGTGGTCCTCCTGCCGTCGCGCCGCGTTCCAATAGGCGAAGATCGCGTCGCCGACGTATTTGTCGACGGTGCCTTGCCGCGCGAGAATCTCCGCGACCAGTCCGTCGAAATATTGCGACATATGCGCCATCAGTTCTTCGGCCGGCGTCGATTCCGCCATCGGCGTAAAGTCGCGAACGTCGGTGAATAGGTACGACAATTCGCGCCGTTCGCCGCCGACATCGGCCGAGTGCCCGGACTCGATCAAATCCTGGACCAAGGACTTCGGCACATATTTCGACATTTGGCCGAGCGCCGACTTCATGCGATCGAGCGATTCGCCGAGCGAGGCGATTTCTCGGATGCGGGTCGGTTGGGCGACCGGCGTCGTCAGGTCGAGTTGGGTAATGCGGTCCGTCGCTTCGGCCAACGAGGCGAGCGGTCGGGCGAGGCGCCGTGCCAGGACAACGATCAACGGAATGCTGAGCGCGATGATCCCCAGCGAAATCAGAACCGCATCGCGCGCGATCGATATGAAGGCGCCGGTGACGGTGCTCTCGGGCAAGGCGAAGGCGAAGAACAGTCCGTCCGTCTGGCCGCCCGCGATGACCAGACGGGTGACCGACGCCATATAGGGCGCGCCGTCGGCGACCAACCGACGGGTGCTGAAGGGTCCGTTTTCGGCGCGGTAAGTATCGACAACGGCCGCGGCGGCGGGGTGGCTCAAGCTTTCGACGGGCCTCAGCGTGACGGCCGCATCGTCAGACGCGCGATCGTCGAAAACCGCGGCACAGTCCTTGTTGGCGAACAGTCGGCCGTCGCCGGTGAACATGAACATCTGCTGATCGGTCTCGGTGGCGAGGCTTTCGAGCGGCAACGAGAACTGGCTGAGGGCAATATCCACGGCGATCACGCCGGGCACGGAACCGGCAAAAGCGCGCACCGCGCTGATGCCTGGGACGCCGTTGCCCCGCAATCGATAAGGCAAGGTTTCGACGGTCGTGCCCGGGGTCGCGGTCGCCAGGGAGTACCAGGATTCGGTTGCCGGATTGGACGTCGTCGGCCTTGGGGCCAGGCGCCCTTTCTCCACGCCGGCGCGATCGATGATCTGAACCCGTTCTTGGCCGTCGTCCAAGGTCGGATCAATGGTCGTTACGGCATAAGCCGCGCCCTCAATGTCGGTGTCGCGCGCCGGCGCCAGTTCGAACAGCATCCCATTGTCGTAGCCGACGCGGATCGCGGCGAGATGCGGGTAAGCCTCGAGAATCGGCAGAAATGTCTGAATCTGTCCGGCGGCGTAAGCCGATTCTTGGACGGAGGTTTCGGCCAGCGCGGTAATCGCCACCCGGACCGGCCCCAGCATGGCGTTCTGCTGTAGCGCAACGTCGGTCGCGAGATTGGAGAAAAGCTGGCGGCCGGCATCAATCGCGGTTTCGACACTCTTGCTATAACTCTGCCAGATGACGATGCCGGCTATGCAACCGACCAACGGCAGCATCACGGCAAGAAAAGCGATCGACAACGTGACGCGACGAGGGGCTTGCGACATGCTGGTTCGCGTCCCCAGTGCCGGCGCTATCTCTGGACGCGCTTCGACAGGTCGACGACTCGATCGCCCAGATATTTGACCCAGTACTTGAGGAACGGATCGGCGCGATCGAGCTTGTCCTTGAGCAGCGTATTCTTGATCACCATCACCTGGCATTCGGTCTTGGAGATCGCCGAGGCACTGCGTTTGGAGTCGGTGGTCATCAGGGCCAACTCGCCGAACATCTCGCCACGCTTGACCGTTGTCAGAACAATGGTGTCACCTTTGTCGTTGACGCCAACGATGTCGACTTCGCCCTTCAGCAGGACGTAGGCCTCCAGGGCGCGATCTCCGGTGATGAAGATGTTGGCACCGGCGGGAATCGTTTTTCGTTCGTAGTCCTTGCCGAAATCCATGTGGCCGGTATTTCAGATCGCGACTTTCAGATCGAGATGGCAATTCGAGATGGTCATTTTTTCCGAGTGGGCGGTGCGACTCAACCCGCCGTGAACGATATCACGGACTTGTCATGACTTCACATTGCCGCGAGGACCATTACGGCGCCAATTCCAGCTCGTCGTACGGAATGTGAGAGCCGTTGATCATCCGGAAATTCCTCAACTTCGCCGAAACGGCTGCAAAGTTGACGGTTTCGTAGAGGAACAGCGCCGGGGCCTGGTCATGGTAATGGCGCATCAATTCGCGGCGCAAGTCGAGCGCCTTGGCCTCGTCCCATTCCGTGCGGGCGGCGACCAGCCGTGGCGTCACCGTCGGGTCGCAATACCACGGCACCGGGCGGAAACAGGAATGCGGCAGCAGCGAGCGGGTCACGTCGATGGTCGGCCACGACGGCCAGTCGACCGGAAAAGCATCGCCCTCGAACGTCGTCTGCAGAAGCGCGTTGAAATATTGCGTTCCCGGGATGGTCTTGATCTTCATGGTCACGCCGACGGCCGCCAGATCGTTTTGCACCTGTTGAAAGACCGCGGCGTCGTTGGCGTCGATCCCAACGGCGCCTTCCAGCGTGAACGTGAACCCATTGGGATGTCCGGCCTCGGCGAGCAACCGCTTTGCAGCCGCTGGGTCATAAGGGTAAGGCGCGATGGTCGGGTCCTGGCCCAACACATGGCGCGCGGCCGGCTGCGTCGCCGGTATGGTCGCGCCGGCGAGCAGCGCGCCGATGATGCGTTCGCGATCGACCGCCATGTTGAGCGCACGTCGAACCCGCACGTCGTTGAGCGGGCCGGGGCGACCGAGGATGAAGGAAAACCCGAATACACTCGGGTCGGTCGACACATAGCCTTGTCCGCCGGCCGCGGCGACGATGTCGAGCGCGTCGGGATTGATGCTCAGGACAATGTCGAGCCGCCCGGCCAACAAGCCGGCGATGCGGGCCGACGTGTCCGGCACCGCGAGAATCTCAAGATTGGCGATCTTGGCGCGCCGCCAGGCACGATCAAACGCCGAGAATCGCCAGACGTTCTCTTCCATGGAGTCCAGTCGGTAAGGCCCGGTGCCGATCGGTGCGCGGGCATAGCCATCGCGGCCGAGTCTCCTCCATTGGTCGGGTTCGGCAGGCATGATCGCGGTCGCGTATCGCTCCATCTGCGGCGCCGGTTCGGTGGTGACGATCTCGACCGTGAGCGGGTCCACCGCGCGCGCCGATTTGAGAATGCCGGCCTCGCGCTTGAGGCCTTCACGCGCGCCGTCGTCGGAGGCGAGGTAGGTGATGGCGGTCTCGACCGCTTCAGCTGTGAACGGCGCGCCGTTGTGAAATGTCACGCCCTCGCGCAAAACGAAACGCCACGTCAGATCGTCGACCTTGGTCCACGACACGGCGAGACCGGGCACGATCCTGCCGTCGCGGTCGAAGCGGGTCAGACTGTCGAACATGGCGTAGGTCGACCAGATCGTCGGCGGCATGGCGGAGCGATAGGGACTGCCGAGCGATGGCGGCAGAAGATCGATGCCGACCCGGAGTGTGTCGGCCCGCGCGAGCGCCGCCAGCAGCGTCAGCGCGAGGATCAGCCTCACTGCGTCAGCCCGAGATCGTGGTAGGCGAGGAACAGGCCGTCCATGTGAAAATTGGTGACGCGTGACGACAGGCCGGCAAACATCACGGTTTCGAACAGAAAGATGGCCGGCGCTTGATCGTGATAGTCCGCGGCGAGTTCGTGACGAAGCGCGAGCCCGCGCGCCGGATCGGCCTCGCGCAGCGCCGCCGTCATCTTCGGCGTAATCGACGGTTCGCAGAAGTAAGGTTTTGGCCTGAAGCAACTGTTCTGGTTCAGCGACCGAAGGAGGTCGGCGGATGGCGAGGCAAGCCACGGCGTCGGAAAAAGATCGCTGTCAATGTCCCCCGAGGAGTTGCGCTGCAGGAACTGCAACGTCGGCATCGTTCGAATCGAGACTTCAACGCCAATCGCCGCGAGATCGGCCGACACCTGCTGAAAGATGGCGGCATCGGCCGGCGCGGCGCCGGTCATGGCTTCCATCGTCAGCTCGAATCCATTGGGATAACCCGCGTCGGCGAGAAGTTTCTTCGCCGCCGCCGGATCGTAAGGGTAGGGCTTGATGTCAGGGTTATGGCCCAGCACCAACTTCGGCGCCGGCTGGCCGCTCGGCACCGTCTTGCCGTTTAAAAGCTGGTCGATGATGCGCTGGCGATCGACCGCCATGTTGAGCGCGCGGCGCACGCGCACGTCGCGGGTCGGGCCCTCGCGTCGCAGACTGAACGAAATGCCGTAGGTCGACGGAAATGGCCACGCCACGCCGACCCCGCCCGAGGCTTCCACATCGAGCAACTCGTCGGGTCCAATGCCGAGCGCGACGTCCAACTGTCCCGACTGAATGGCCTGGCCGCGCGAGGTCGAGATCGGCACGGCAGTGATTTCAAGGCGATCGACCTTGCCCGGCTTCCACGCGGTTGGCGCGGAACGCAGCGACCACGCGTTGGCTGCAATCTTTTCGACCCGATAAGGACCGGTGCCGATCGGCTCGCGAGAGAAACCTTCGACGCCTTTGGCGCGAAAACTCTCGGGCTCGGCCATCAGGATCGCGGCGACATAGCGCGGAAAGGAGGGCAGCGGTTCGGAGGTCGTGATCTCGACGGTGTGATCGTCGATCGCCCGCGCGCTCTTCATGTAGGGCATCTCGTTGAGCACCCGGACTTCGATCTGTGGCGAGTTGGGGTCGTTGAGAAACGCGGCGGCATTGACGACGGCGGCCGACGTGAACGGCTTGCCGTTCGAGAAGGTGACGCCCTGGCGGAGCGTGAACCTCCACGTGACGGCATCGATCGGCTCCCAACCGGTGGCCAGCCACGGTTGGAGGTTGTAGTCGTAATCGAACCGCGTCAGCGCATCGAACACCGCACCGGTCGAGAAGATGGTCGGCGTCAGGCTGGTGCGGAATGGATTGCCCAGCGACGGCGGCATCGCCGGCACGCCGATCCGCAGCACGGTCTCGGCCAGCGCCGGCGATGCCAGAACGGCGGCCGAAATCAGAAAGTTGATGGCGCGAATCATGGGTTGAGCTCGATATCGTGGAATTCGATCATGCTATTGGCGATCCGGAAAGATTTAATGCGCGGACCGAGGCCCACAAGCCACGGCAACTCATAAAGGAACAGCGCCGGGGCGTCATCGTGGTAATGGCGTCCGATCTCGCGCCGCAAACGTAGCGCTTCGGTTTGGTCCCACGTGCTTCGGGCCACCAGCATTTTTGCGGTGATTGCGGGATCGCAGTACCACGGAATCGCCCTGAGACAAGAATGCACCTGAAGCGCCCGCCAAACGTCGAGCGATGGCCACGACGGCCAGGCGATGGGAAAGGCGTCGCCCTCGAACTCGGTCCTATTGACTTTCGTCAGATAGACGGCGTTCGGCATGGTGTGAATGGTCATCGCAACGCCGATCGCGCGCAGATCGTCCTGGACTTGCTGAAAAATCGAAGTGTCGCTGGCTGACGCGCCAAGAGGCGCATCGAGCGTGAACGCGAAACCGTTGGGATACCCGGCCTCGGCCAACAACCGGCGCGCGGCGTCGCGATTGAACGGATAGGGCGGAATTTCGGGGTCGTGGCCGAACACGCCGCGCGCTGCCGGTTGGTTGGCAGGCGCCGTCGTACTTCCCAGGAGGCGATCGATGATGGTCTTGCGGTCGATCGCCAGGTTGAGGGCCGTGCGAACGCGGCGATCGGCCAGCGGGCCGCCGCGCGTGGTGATGAGGGTGAAGCCGTAGACCGACGGATTGACGCCTGTCAGCATGCGTCCACCGGCAGCCGCGACGGTGTCGATGTGATCGGGTCCAAGCACGGTCGCGATGTCGACCTGGCGTGAGGCGAGCGCTTGAACCCGGGCCGACGTGTCCGGCACCATCTGTACCTCGATCTCGTCAACCTTGGGGCGTCGCCACGCGCCGGTCGCCGCCGCGAGCCGCCAGCGGTCGCGCGTGAGTTCGCGGGCGACAAAGGGCCCGGTGCCGACGGGTTGGCGGGCAAAGGCCTCGCGACCCAAACGCCGCCACTGATTCGGCTCGGGAATCATGATCGCCGCCACGTATCGGGGAAGCAGAGGCGTCGGATCGACGGTCACGATATCAACCGTCAGGCCATCGACGGCGACGGCGGAAGCGATCATGGGCACTTCGCGCTTGGTCAGTTCTTCGTCGGTCGCGACTTGGACAAGATCGTCGATCGCCGCGACCACCGCATCTGCAGTCAGCGGTGCGCCGTTCGAAAAAGTGACGTTGCGTCGCAAGTTGAAACGCCATGTCAGCGGGTCGCGATTCTCCCACCCGGTCGCGAGCACGCCGTAGAGGCGTCCGTCCGCGTCAAACGCCGTCAATGGATCGAAAATCGCCGCCGTGACAACCCTGGCAGCACGAAACGGATGGGCGAAGGTTGGCGGAAGGTCTTCGACGGCGATCCTGACGCCACTTTCCGCCGCGGCAGCGCCCGTCGCCAAGCCCATCAGCACCACCATGCGTGCGATGTGTTGGCGAAAAGCGGCATCGACTGCAGAATTCGGTGACGGCATGAGTAAGGCTTTGCGTCCACAGCAGCCTGATCTCTTTATCTATCCCGCGTTTCCCAGATCGCCGCAACAATTGGCAGCGAAAAAGGCTAATTTTATTAAAAGAATCAATGTGTTGTAGGTGATCGGCGTGGCCGGGCAAGTGCTGGCCGGCCTGAAAGATCCAGATCGATCAGGCCAACCTCGCCCAGTGCGGCACGTGCTGGCGAATGCACGCCCGAGCCGGCGTCGAGCTGGCTGAGGCTTTTTTTCGATCAAGAAACCCCAAAGGGCGACCCCGGGGGAGTTTTGCGAAATCGCGCTTTGATAGAAAACTATTCTATTTCTCGGTCGCCATATTCTTCCGTCAATGCGTGGTTGTTATGCAACACGAACGGCCCTCGCAGGTTCGGTCCGGGATTCGGTATTGAGCCATATCGCCGGACGCGATAGGCATACATAAGTATGCCGCGACGCGGGGGCGCCGTGGTTCCAAGTGGTTTCAAAAACGATCTCAGGGGGTTGTTGCATGACTCGCGTTCCGCGTCTTGGTCTTGGTGTCGTTGCCGCTGTCACATCGATCGCGCTGGGCGCGCCGGTGATGGGACAGCCTGCGCTGGAAGAAATCGTCGTCACCGCGCGTAAACGCGAGGAGTCGCTGCAGGAAATCCCGATCGCGATCACCGCGTTCTCGGCCGACCAGATCGAAAAGGCCGGGTTCAAGAATCTGCAGGAACTCTCTCTGAACGTCGCCGGTCTTCAATACCACTCGATGGGTCTGGCCATCCCCGGGCGCGTCAATTCGTCGATCCGCTTCCGCGGCATGGACGTCAACAGCCAGGTGCCGACCTTCCAGCTCGCGACGTTGTTCGTCGACGGCATCTTCGTGCTGGGCAATACCGAGTCGATTCCGTTCGACGACATCGAGCGGGTCGAGGTGGTGAAGGGTCCGCAGGCCGCCTACTTCGGCCGCAACACTTTCGGCGGCGCGGTCAACTACATCATGAAGACGCCATCGACGTCGGAGGCCTCGGGCTCCGTCAACGCGTCGGGCGCGACCTATGACGAGTACGACGTCTCGGCGTCGTACGAGTACCCCTTGGTCGAAGATAAGCTGGCGATGCGTCTCGGCGGGCGCTTCTACACCAAAGGCAATATGTACACGGCGAGCGACGGCGGTGGCCTGGGCGAGGAATCGTCGAAGAGCGCCCAGGGCACGATCTACGTGACTCCCAATGATTCGTTCTCGGTCCGGCTGCGCAGCTTCTATTCCTATGACGAGGACGGCCCGGCGGCCGGTGGCGGCATCCCGGGACGCCTGAACGACACCTGCTCGGGCAAGACCATCACGACCAAGGCCGGCGACACCGCGCGCCCTGTGCGCTTTTTCTGCGGTCCGGTGCCAACGGAAGGAAAGGGCGTCAACGCGCTCGGCCAGTTCAAGCTGATCGACAGCAACACGCGGGCGACCTCGGGCCGCGCCGCACTGTCGACCGGGGACCCCAATTTCATCCTCACCAACTTGATCCAGAAGCCGCATAACCCGGCGCTGACCGGCGTGCCGAAGCTCGAAGGCATCGAAATGGAACGAAGCTTGTTCCGTTTCTCCGGCGTCGCCGATTACGAATTCTCGGGCGGCATCGTCGCTTCGATGCAGGGCGGTTACAACAAGCAGCAGGTGTCTTGGGTGCGTGACTATACGTTTACGCCCTTCGACAACGCCTACTCGCGTGACCCGCAAGACCTCGAGGATTTCTCGATCGAAGGCCGCATCGCCTCGGCTCAGGATCAGAAGCTCCGCTGGCTTGGCGGTGTCAATTACTACCAACAGGATCTGATCACCTCGGCGACCGGCGGCGATTCTCTGTTCCTCTGCGTCGACGATACGCCCGGCCTGACGATCGGCAACTGCCGCGCGCGGCCGGCGACCGGACCCAACACCGCGTTCTCCGCCTTCAACAACGCTGCCGCCAATTCCGACCACGTCGAGACGGTCGGTGTCTATGGCGCAGTGACCTACGACTTTAGCGAGCAGTTCTCGCTCAACCTCGAAGGCCGCTACCAGAAGGACACCTTCGAGCGCGGCCTGACCAATCGCCGCGTCGCGAAGTTCAACACCTTCCTTCCGCGCGCCATTCTGCAGTTCAAGCCGAATGACGACATCAACGTGTTCGCGTCCTATGCGAAAGGCGTGTTGCCGGGCGAGATCAACGCGGCCGTGATCGACAACCCGACGCCCTCGACCCAGGCCCAGTTCGCGGCCCAGGGCGGCGTGCCGCAATTGCCGGCGGAACTTCTCAACAACTACGAGGTCGGCTGGAAACAGCAGTTCATGGATAATCGCGTCG
>VGEM01000100.1 GCA_016869315.1 Alphaproteobacteria bacterium
AGGTCAATGACGCGCAGGCCATCGAGCTTCATACCGCGCCCGCTTGGCGCAGCGCCAAGATTTCTGCGCCCGTGTAACCAAGGCCTGTGAGGATCGCGTCGGTCTCCTGGCCCAATTTCGGCGCATGCTTTGACGGCACTCGCGCACCGTCGAGTTTGAGCGGGTTGGCGAGTGTGCGCATGTCGGCGCGGTCCGGATGCGGCACCGATTGAACCATTTTGTTCGCAAGCACGAATGGATTATCGAGCGCGCGATCGACGCCATGAACCGGCGCGACCGGCAGCTTGCCGGCGAAGACCTCAACCCACTCTTCGTTGGTGCGCGTCTGAAAGATGTCGTCAAGAATCTTGGTCAGCTCGGCGCGATGGGCCAGCCGCGAGGCCATGTCCTTGAAGCGCGGATCGGCGCCAATGTCGGGCCGCTTGATGCCCTCGATCAGGATGTCCCAGAACTTGGGATTCTGGGCCATCACAAACAACCAACCGTCCTTGGTCTTCTGCAACTGACTCGGCGTGATAGAGGCGTGGGCGCCGCGTGGCACCTGCGTGCTGACCAACCCCGCATTGAGGTACCACATGCTGAGATAGGAGAGCTGATGCAACGCGAGGTCCATCAGGCTGAGATCGATGTCGCGGCCCGAGGCGCCCGATTGCTTGACGGCGTGGATCGCCGACACCACAGCGAAGGCCATCATGGTGCCGGTCATGAAATCAACCATCGATACGCTCAGCCTGACCGGCGGACCGTCAGGCTCGCCGGTCACCGACATGAAGCCGGCCTCGGCCTGCATGAGAAAGTCGTAGCCCGGCCATGACTCGCGCGGATTGCCGCGCCCGTAGGCGGAAATATGGCCGCAGACGATTTTTGGATTGATCGTTGCGAGATCCTTGTACGTCAGGCCCAGTTTTGCCGGTTGATCGCCGCGCATGTTGTGGACCAGCGCGTCGGCCCCTTTGACCAGGCGCTCGAACACTTCGCGGCCCTTTGGGTTCTTCAAATCGAGCGTCAGACTGCGCTTGTTGAGGTTGAAGGTCTGGTAATAGAGGCTGTCGTTTTCGCCCAAGAAGTACGGTCCTGTCGCGCGGGCGAAATCGCCGCCGGTCGCCGGGTTCTCGATCTTGATCACATCGGCGCCGAGATCTGCGAGCATCATGGTGCAGTACGGTGCCGCGCCATATTGGTCGATGCTCAGAATCTTGAGGCCGCTGAGCGGCAATGACAACGACATGCGGTCAGACCGGATTTCGCTCGATCAATTGGCGCGCAATGATAATGCGTTGCATTTCATTGGTCCCCTCGCCGATCAGCATGAGGGGCGCATCGCGATAGAGGCGCTCGACGATGAACTCCTTCGAGTAGCCATATCCGCCCAGGATACGCATCGCTTCGAGTGCGTTCTGCTGTGCCGCTTCCGACGCATAGTACTTCGCCATCCCGGCTTCCATGTCGCAGCGGCGGCCCTCGTCGTAGGCCGTGGCGGCGCTTTCCACCAACAGTCTGGCCGCCTCGCACCGCGTCGCCATATCGGCAAGTTTCAGCTGAATCGCCTGATGCTGAGCAATCGGCTTGCCGAAGGTCTTGCGCTGCTGGCTGTACTTCACGGCCTCGGACAGTGCGCGGTTGGCGATGCCGACGCCACGAGCGGCGACATTGATGCGGCCGAGTTCCAGTCCGCCAACAGTATGGTAGAAGCCCTGCCCTTCCCTGCCGCCGATCAATGCATCGGCCGGCACGCGGTAGTCGTCGAACGACAACGCCGCCGAATCGATGCCGTGGTACCCGAGCTTCTCGAGTTTCTTCGACACCGTGAAGCCCGGCCCTTTCTCGGCGATGAACAGGCTCATGCCTTTACGTGGCGGATCGGCTGCGGGATCGGTCTTCACCAGCAGCGTGAACACCGTGCCGTGGATGCCGTTGGTGATCCAGATTTTGGAACCGTTGATGACGTAATTGTCGCCATCTCTGCGGGCACGGGTCTTGATGCCCTGCAGGTCGGTGCCGGCGTCGGGTTCTGTCAGGCAAGTGCCGCCGCGAATTTCGCCTGATGCGAGGCGGCGAAGGTATTTCTGCTTCTGCGCTTCGGTGCCGAATTTCTCGATGCACTTCGCCAGCATCAGGTGCGAATTGAAGATGCCCGACAGCGACATCCACACTTCGGACACCAATGTTACTACTCGAGCGTAGGTGCCGGCGGAAAGCCCGAGCCCGCCCCATTCGGGGCTCACGGTTGCCCCGAACAAGCCGAGCTCTTTCATCTGCTCGACGATCTTATGGGGATACTCGTCGGCGTGCTCCATCTTCATCGCGACCGGCTCGACGTCGCGGGCCAGCCACTTCGAGATGGCGTCGAGCATAACCGCGTCGTCGCTGTTCGACATGCGAGCCTACTGCGCCGCGCGAGGCATGGCGTTGCGATCGAGCTCCGCCATCACGTCCGCGCTCGTGGCCACGCGCCCCCATAGGCGGAGGAACATCTCTTCGTAGGCGTTCTGCATGCGATCCGAGCAGGTGCCGGTCGCATCCGATACCAGGACAACGCCATAGCCCTTGTCGGCCGCTTCCATCGCCGTCATGCCGACGCAGTTGTTGGTGGACACGCCAACGCACACGACCTCGCTGACACCCATGGCGCGGAGCCGCGAATCGATCCCGGTGGAACCGAATGCGCCCATGGTGGTCTTGTTGAGCACCGGTTCGGTCGCGAGCGGCTTCAAGGCGTCGACGATGTCGTGCTCCGGGTTGCCGGCGCGATTGGATATCGCCGTCACGAACGCCCGGATGTGGCGCGCGACATCGCTGTAGTCGGCCTGCTCGGCGCCATATGTGACGTAAACGACCGGTGCGCCGAGCCGGCGAAACGTCGACAGCAGCTTCTGCGTATTCGGCACGACCTTGGTGTTGATCCGCTCGAAGCGATACGCCGCTTCCGCGAGACGCCCTTCGGCGCGGAGCTTCTTGGCGAGGCCATGCTCCAGACTGCCCGTCGCATTCTGCATATCGATGACCAGCAACGCCGTTGTCGGCGGACGCAGCGTGAACTGGAGCGCGTATTCATTGACGTAGGCAGACATGGCGGCCCCCGAATAAAGTCAGCGAACCATACCAAGCTTGTAGCGAACCAGAAATGCGGATTGTCGCAATGCGCGACCGACGACGGTTGCCATACCGAGGCGCGCAGGCAGTCGGGCAAGGAACCCGTCGATGGCCGTCAACGCTTCTGGCTCATCGAGGTAGGGCGTGTGGCCGCGGTTTGCCACGACACATTGTTCCATGTTCGGCAGCATGCGCTTCATGTCGGCGAATGTGGCAGGCGACAGAACGTCAGAAATGGCGCCGCGAATCCCGAGCACAGGCAGGTTGGTCAACTGCGCAAAGAATGGCTTGAGCGCCGACGCATTGCCCTGCGCTTGAGAGGCGCCACCGAACGCCTTGGCGATATTGAGATCATAGTCGTGACGTATCGTGCCGTCGGGGTTTTCGACAAAGCGCCGCTTGGCCATCCGGATCCAGTCGGCGTGCGTAAAGTTCGGGAATATCTTGCCGTCGAGTTGACGAAGCGCTTCCGCCGCCGCGTCCCATGACGGCCCCGAATACCCACGGGCGACATACGCGGCGATGCGCGAGATGCCCGAGGTATCAACCTCTGGCCCGATATCGTTGAGCACGATGCCAAGCACACGGGTCGACGCGACTGCGCCAAGGATCGTGGAGATGATCCCGCCCAACGACGTGCCCACCAAGCCGACGGACTTGAGTTCAAGCTGATCCAGCAGCGCGATCATGTCGCGCACATAGACGGCCGGCTGATAAGTGGTGAAGTCCTTGGCATATTCGGACCCGGCACGACCACGAAGCTCGACGCATAGCACGCGATGTCTCTTGGCGAGATGCGGCGCCAGATCCTCGAAGTCGCGGGCGTTGCGGGTAAGGCCCGGAATGCAGAGAACGGCGAACGGCGGCGTCGCCGGCCCCGGATAATCGCGAAGATGGAGTTTGAGACCGTCGTGTGTCGTGACGGTGCGGTCGAGAAACGATGACATGAAATGTGGATTGAGTGCCCCAAAAGACCTCACGACCATAGTGCAATCGGCTGCAGATGGCGTCTGTTTTTTGATACCGCCACCTCAACGAATCGCTTGAATTCCTTATCAAGTGGCGTCGTCGGCGCGGCTTGCCTGGCCTAGGACCCTATGGCATGTTCCCGCGCCTTCAGCGTCCGGGATCCAATTGATCCGGCCGCGACCCGCGCCAGCGCGCTGCCGTAGCTCAGTGGTAGAGCACCCCCTTGGTAAGGGGGAGGTCGAGTGTTCAATCCACTCCGGCAGCACCAGCTCGGCAGCGCGATAGGATTGCGCAGCAACACGGACTCTTTTGGCCAAGACGAAGCGTTCTTACCCCGCTTGGCGCACCGGCACCTTGGCTTCGCGCAGCGGGACCGCGGTGTGCACCCAGTTTTTGGGATCGACGCGGCGCGCCGGCGACGGGATGACGACAGCGTGATCCTGGCGTAGTTTCTCAAGCGCGTCCCAATCGATCTCCCAGCCGCGGGCGGCGAGGTCCCAGACTTTGCGACGGAACGCCAGTTCCATGCCGTCGGTCTCGGTCAGAAACTCATCCGAGAGCGTCGGCGGCGTCAACGGCGGCTTCACTTTCTCGACCACCCGCAGGTCTTCAACCACGGCCTGTTGGATGCCGGCCATGCGCTCGGCGTCGTGTGCTTTCTCGATCAGGTAGTTGCGGGCCTGCCAGCCGATAGCCCGCGTTCGGAACCGATCGATCGGCGTGCGAGCAGTGAAATTGATCTGGCTCATACCGGGCTTGAACGTCGGGTGGATGCGATGGCAGACGCCGATCACGCTGAATTCGAGCGTTACCGAGGTCTGGCTGCGTTCGCCCTTCAAGAGATCGGCGATGGCGCCGGACTTGACGTCGTTGGGAGGCGCCGGCTTGGAACGCGATACCTTGGCGCCCCATTCGGTCGCCTCAACCGGAAACGCGGCGAGCTTGGGATCGCGCCTGGAGCCGAACGACTTGTGCACGAAGTTGGTATGGGCGGTGTCGAGCGAGTTTTCCTCCATCCGCATCCAGTTGCACTTGGCCTCGAACCGGTAGGGCAGCTTGGCCCATGCGGCATCGTAGAACTCAGGGAACAGCTCGGGGATATGTGGCCACTCCGCCTCTGGGAGATCGCCAAGAAAAACCAAGATCCAGCCGTATTTCTCTTGTGCCGGATACGAATCGATCCTAGCGCGCTTTGGAATTTTGGTCTCATCGCCCATGGCCGGAATGGCGACGCACCGTCCCTCGGCGTCAAAGCGCCAGCCGTGGTAAGGACACGCAACGCACGTGCCCTCGCCGACCATCTCGCCGTCCGTCAGCGACGCGCCGCGGTGGCAGCACACATCGCTGAGGCAATGAGCCTTGCCGGCAGGATCGCGAAACAGGACGAAATCGAACCCGAGCATGCGAACGCCGGTCGTCTTGCCGGCGACGACAGCCTCCGACGATTCCGCGACGTACCAATTGTTGATGATCATCGCTGTCTCCTCCGGCATTCAGACGACCAACAAGAGACCTGCAACGAAATTCCGGCCCTGATTCAGATCAAGCGGCGAAGGCGCCCTTGAGCAGGGCATGCAGCGCCGCCCGCTCGGCGTCCGTCAGATCCAGTGCGTCGGACAGGACCGGCGGCTTCGGCCATGCCGCATCGGGAAACGAGCGCCCGGCCAGCGTGGGCGGCGCGCTGTATCGCGGAATAACGTGAAAATGCACGTGCGGATCGACCATCATCAGCATGAGGTAATTGACCTTGTCGCAGGCGAACTGGCCGCGCAGGACGCGATCGACGGTCCGCATTGCCGTCGCCTGTGCGTCGACGACCCGAGGCGCAAGCTCGGCGACAGCGGTCGCCGGGTCGGCCGCTGCCAGCACCAGCGACCCGAGCGTGATCTGTTTCAGGCGCAAGAGAACGACCCAGGCATCGAGATCGGCGATCAGGGAGTCGGGGTAACCGAAGGCCTGCATGGTCGGGTTGATGTACAGCGGCATTGAATGTCCTGGCGGGCCGATGCCACCCGCTGATTCCTTATGGTTGTTGGGCGTTATCTAACCGATTAAGTTGCGCGACGTCACCTCCCCGAATTTCGTTTCATGACGACATCCGTATCGCGTTCCATTCGTGTCACCGGGTCCGACACCGCCAGAATCTGGGGCCTGACGGCTTTCGAGCGCCTTGAACGGATTGGCAGAAAGCTCGGGATTACAGACCTCGCCATGTGGCCCGGCAGCGTGCCGCCCGAAGGGGTGACATTGATCGTCGCCTCCCATGTCCTGCTTGAGGACCGCCTGATCGCCGCCTTGCTCGACAATCCCGGCATTGCGCTCAAATCGGGACCGCACATCGTTGCCATCTCGACGGTCACCGAACGATTGAGCGAAGCGGCCCGCATCGTCGAAGACGGGCAGGTTCCGGCATCAGGCTGGACGGTCGAAACCGCCGAAGCGCCGCGCTTCGCCTATAACGCCGTGTTGCGCAAACGCGCGGTTCCGTTTGTGCTCGATACGCGCACAACCAAGCGGCGCGACATCGAATGGCGGATGTTTGGCGCCTCGTACAAAGGCGCGACCGATTTCGTCACCAAGTGGCTGTGGCCTGTGCCGGCTTTTCACGCGACACGATTGTGTGCGGCGCTCGGCCTCAGCCCCAATTTCGTGACGTCGATGAGTTTGATCTTGGTCTTCGCTGCCATGGCGCTGTTTTCCCGCGGCGACTTCGGCGTCGGCATCGCCGCCGCGTGGGCCATGACATTCCTCGATACCGTCGATGGCAAACTCGCCCGTGTCACCGTGACGTCGAGCGCGTGGGGCAATGCCTTCGACCACGGTATCGATATGATCCATCCGCCATTTTGGTACTGGGCGTGGGCCGTTGGCCTCGGTGCGGCGGCACCCGAAACACGCGATCTCGAACTCTGGATCATCGTCGGCGGTTACGTGCTGGGCCGCGTCATCGAAGGCGCGTTCATCGCCCTCTTCAAGTTCGAGATGCATGTCTGGCAACCGTTCGACTTTTGGCTTCGGACGATCACGGCACGGCGCAACCCAAACCTCGCGATCCTGATGGCCGGCGCGCTGTCGGGCGCACCGGCTTTGGCGTTCAAGATCGTGGCAATCTGGACGGTCATCTGCCTTGCCATTCACACGTTTCGGCTGATTCAGGCGATCGCGGTGCGCGGCAGCGGCACGGTCGCGTCGTTCCTCGAGGCAAAAAACGCATGAGCGCCAATCGAACGTTGGCCGTATTCGACTTCGACCGCACCATCACGACCAGCGGGAGTTTCTCTTACTGGCTGCTGATGATCGTGTATCGCCGACCTTGGCGATTGATTGGCCTTGCCGTCATCGCATTCGCCGCCATCGCCTACAAACTCAAACTCCTTAGCCGCAAGGGCATCAAGGAGATCATGTTGAAATTGTTGGTGCGGGGCGTCCCTGGTAGCGAAATTGCCGACGCCTCACGTCGCTTTGTCGATCGCTGGATTGCCGGTCATTGCCGGCCGGGGGCGCTTGACGTGATTGCGCGGCACCGCGCGGCTGGCGACATTCTGATGATGGCGACGGCCAGCAACGATATTTATATGGCCGACATGTCGCGGCGGCTTGGGTTTGCCCACCTGGTCTGCACGGCGACAGAGCGCGCGCCCGACGGCGGACTGACCGGAACGATTCCCGGTTTGAATTGCTACGGCGGCGACAAGATCCCGATGATCGAGCAGGTCGTGAAACAGAACGGTCTGAGCTGGGACGATTCGGTCGCTTACTCCGACCATCACACCGATCTGCCGCTGTTGGCCTGGGCCAAGCGCGGCGTTGCCGTGAATCCCAATACTAAACTTCGTCGCATCGCGGCTGAGCGCGGTTTCGAAATCGTTGATTGGGGCCGGCCCAATTAACCTGATGTCAACCGGGTCCCGGGCAGTCTAATCTCGGGCCGTGTCCTAAAGCGTCAGACA
Organism: Alphaproteobacteria bacterium; assembly: GCA_016869315.1. Taxonomy (GTDB): domain Bacteria; phylum Pseudomonadota; class Alphaproteobacteria; order Rhodospirillales; family Rhodospirillaceae; genus VGEM01. Next base: position 8,013 of record VGEM01000100.1, read on the forward strand.
CTTAAGCCACACCGACCATCGAAGACTCAAACCTCCGGGCACTCCGTTATCGGACCACACCACGTGAAAGCCATCATCCTCAGTGCCGGCCGCGGTTCGCGCCTTGGCGAGCATACGGCCAATCGTCCGAAGTGCCTGTTGCCGCTCGGCAGCCGCACGTTGCTCGGCTGGCAAATCGAAGGCCTCGCCCGGGTTGGCGTGCGCGACGTCGTGGTGGTCACCGGGTCGCTGAATGAAACCGTCGCGACCGAAGTCGCGACGTATGCCGGAGGACCTTCACGCGTTCGTACCCTGTTCAACCCGTTCTTCGCCGTCAGCGACAACCTCGCGTCATGCTGGATGGCGCGCAACGAAATGGATGGGCCCTTCATCCTGATCAACGGCGACACCGTATTCGAGCCCACAGTCGCGGGCAAATTGCTGGCCGCGCCCGTGGCGCCAATTACCCTCGCCGTCGACCGTAAACTTTCATACGATTCCGACGACATGAAAGTCGCGGTTTCGAACGGGCGCCTGGTCGACGTTTCGAAACGCATGGACCCCGCGGCCGTTTGGGGCGAATCGATCGGCATGATCCGTTTTGAGTCGGACGGCGCTCGCGCTTTTGCGGCGCAACTCGATGCCATGATTCAGACGAACACCGGGCTCAAGTCATTTTACCTGGTGGCGATCGCCGAACTGGCGCGGCGCCTTCACGTTGGCGTGGCGCAGATCACCGGCTCGCGCTGGTGCGAGATCGATTTCCCGAAGGATCTCGCCGCAGCCACGGCCCTCTGCGCGGTTTGGGACACGGAAAACGCCGCCGCGGGATAGCCGCGGTTATTGCGCGGTGGCCTGGGTTTCTTGGGCGGCGAGAATTGAATCGACCAGAACCAGGTCTTCCAGCGTATCGACGTCGATCGCTGCCTCGGCCCACGGCATGGAAATGGGCCGGGCGGTCATATCGAACCGTGAAGCGCCACGTTGAAACGCCTCGTGCACCGACCAGCGGCCCATCAATACGCCGAGCAGATTCATAAGGCCGAAACGGCGGACAACCTTCATCGGCTGCTTGCGATGATTCTCGCACGACGCCCAGAACTTCACGACATCAAGCACCTTCGGCGTATTCATGCCGAAAATGTTGCAGCCACACCACTGATCGTCGCGAAACTTGAAGAAGGTCCGTCGCGTCGCTGGATAGGCTTTTGAAGTGGTGGTTCGGCTTGCCATGCCGACGGTGATATCGGTCATGTCCTTGAGCGTTTCGCGGCAGAAATAATCGACCATCTCACGCGTCAACAAAGGATGATCGGCTGTCGTCAAGAGAATCGGCCACGCGTCTCCTGCGACTTCGAAAAAACGCGATACGCTTTTCGCCGGCGAACCGGCGGCCGGGATCACCTCGGTGCCGATCCAGTTTTCCAGATGCTGCGGACCACAGACAACGATCCGGCCGACGTGGGACGAGCCGCGCAGACTGTCGACCACCCGTCGCAACATCGGCACGCCCCGAAGGGCAAGGCCGGCCTTAGTGGCCGTGCCACCGTTGGCTTGATCGAGCCGAGAGCCGGCGAGAACCAGGGCTGTAAAGGGGCGGGAAGAACGAATGGGAATCGTCCGGCGTTGGTGTGATTGGCGCTTCCATCATGCGCCTCCCTGTCATGGAGTTTATCCAAGACTTGGCCGGTTTGATACCCATAAATCGTTGAAATATCGTCGAATTAGGGACGTTTGCCGGCCTTCGGCTTGCCGCCGAAATAGTCGAGGGTAATCGCGATATTCAGGACCCCCGCTGTTGCCGAAAAAGCGACCTTCTCGACGTCGGGCGCACCAAGGCCAACCTTGGGGTTATTCGGAAATCCGTAACCGTCGCTGAACACGTTGAGTTTGCCGTCGGCATTTCGGTCGTGCAGCGCAGCGAGCGCATAGCGGCCCGGCCCCGGCAATTTAATGCAAATTTCGGCGTCACCCGCTTCCGGGGTTGGAGCCTCGACCCGCCGAAAAACCTTGCCCTCAGCGGTGAGTTTCTTGCCCGACCGGAGAAAGTCCTTGTTGTTGTCGGGATACAACTGCAGGCGCACGTTGCCTTGCCGGTCCTTGAACCCGGTGATCGTGACGAGAGCGGCAACATCTTGCGAATCCGCCGCACAGGCTTGCGCATCGGGGCCGGAGACATTGGCGATGACCGGCCCGGCCAGGCCGGCCGTCAATGCCAGCAGGATAAGTCTTGAGGTGCGAGTGAACATGATCGGGTCCCATTTACCATACCGCCGCCGAGTTCTCAGTCTTTCTTTGAAATCGGGCGCGATTTCGGCAAGTTTGGGGCGGGGGAACCATGGCATCGACAGAATCAAAAACGCCGCGGACCGACAATCGCCTCGAATGGATTTCGACCGCGATCACATGCACGGTTTACTTTGCATACATTCTCGCGATTGCGTTCACACCTGATTCGCTGGGCCGCGCCGTCAGAGCAGGCGGTGTCGTGACCTGGGGCATGATCGGCGGCGTCGGGGTGATCGTGTTCTCGATCGGTATCGCGCTTTGGTACGCCAACCACGCCAATCGCCGGGACAGCTGAACTGCCGCCATGTTGCAACCGTCGTTCCTGATGTTCTGCCTGTTCGTGGCAATCACCCTGGTGATCACCTTCCGCGTCTCGCATCGCGTCCAAAATCGTGGCGGCTTTTATGCAGCGGGGCAGAACGTCAGCGGCATCCAAAACGGTTTCGCCTTCGCCGGTGACTACATGTCGGCCTCGACGTTTCTCGGCATTGCCGGACTCTACGTCACAACCGGTCTCGATGGATTCATCTACTCGGTCGGTTCGGTGGTGGGATGGCCGCTCTTGCTTTTCCTGTTTGCCGAACGCTTGCGGACACTCGGCCGTTACACTTTGACTGATGTGCTGGCGCAGCGCTTCGCCGATCGCTCCGTTCGGTTGTTCTCGGCGATCGCGACGATGGTCGTGTTGACGTTTTACATGATCTCGCAATTGGTCGGCGCCGGCGGCCTGGTCGAGCTGCTGCTGGATGTCGATTTCGTCTGGTCGGTCCTCGTGGTCGGCGGGCTGATGGTTGTTTATGTCACGTTCGGTGGAATGGTCGCGACGACG